>JAFTJJ010000083.1 GCA_017456465.1 Clostridia bacterium
CAACTCGATTTAACGCGTCGCGCCAACTGAGCTAATGACCCAAATTTCACAAGTTGCATACTGAGCTAATGACTCAAAGCAACTGAAAACGGTATTATTATACCATAAAAAATCAAAAAATCAACACATTTTTAGAATATATTTAATTTTTTTATTTTCTAATTATGGTAAGAGGGGTGAAAAGTTGAGTTTTTTGGAGACGGATGGTTGTCTTGTTTGTGATTCAAAACATGAAAAGAGATATAAAAGCATGATCACTCTCATTGGCAAAGAAGGGGAAGTTTGTGAGTTCATTTCAAACATGATTGACAACGTTTTGGACAATGCAAGTGCTGGGCTTTCTGAGGAGGCTCGTGAAAAATTTTATCAATCACTGATTTTGATAAGTGACAACTTACATGAAATTGCAAAAAAAATAACGAACAATAAGAAGGCCGAGGATTACTCCTAGCCTTTTTGTTGTGTTTTTGGGGGGTGTTATGTCTGACATAGGTTACAAAGCACACCATTCTTTATGGATATGTAAAATGATTTCGGTGGACTTTTTGCATGTTGTTCCACTGAAAATGGGCGAAGTGTGCTTATTAGTGATATTTTTATTCAGTTGGTTCTTCAGAACATAAGCTGTTATGTGTAATTCATGCTACCTTACATTCAAATGGAAGGCAGATTTTATGTTTTTTTTACGTTAAAAAATTAATTTACATCACTTTGCAATGTGAAATACATATAAAATATGTGTTCATGGGATTTATTGTAGGTATTAATGCTAAACATAAATTATATGTATAAGAAGAATGAATATGCAATTAAAGTTGGAAAAAATTTGAAAGAGGCGAGAATCCTCAAAGGACTCACACAAAAGGAGATTGCTGCGGAGTTCAGATTTACGCAGCAGCAATATTCGAGATTTGAAAGTGGCGTAAGTGAATTAAATTATGAGCAAATTTTAGCATTGTGCAAAAGATTTGATATTACGCCTAATGATTTGTTTGATTATTACTTTTAATATTGAGATTTAACAAGCGGGGAGCCCGCTTGTTTTTATATGTTTTGTGAGTTATTATTTACTTATGAAAAAATTTTTGAACTACAGACCGATTGTTTTTGCTGCGATTGCGTTGATTGTTGGAATTTTTGTTTCAACATTATTTTTCGCTGCTGATATTTCTGTTTGTATGTTTTGGGTGATTTTTGGAGTTTTTGCTTTCATCATGCTTGTTTCCATCTTTGGGTGGATTGTGTACAGAAGTGATTTTGATCTTAAGATGATTTTCAAGAGAGTGGCGGCTTTTATGATTGCGGTGCTCGTGGGAGTTGGCAGTGTGTCACTTGCAAGCTTGAATGTGGAAAATCACGGCGTGGTGGCAGGAACATATAACATTTCAGCGCGTGTCGCAGCAATGCCAGCCAAGAGTTCAAGTACGGACAACTATACGCTTGTGCTTGACAGTATGAATGCTGAAAGCGATGATGCGAAATTTTCCGTTAATGGGAAAGTTAAGATGTATGTCTATGCAGAGTTTTTGTCTGATGACAATCTTGTGATTGGTGACAGGATTGCTTTCCGTGCGCACATTTACAGTGAGAAGATGGACAGTGCTGCAGCAAAGAGAAACAATTTTTCAAATCTCTCGGACGGGATTTTCACGCGAGGAACGATTTATTCAGATATTGTGAAAATTGGTGATGCAGAAGTTTCAATTTTTGAGAAACTCAAGATCAAATCCAGTGAATTTTTGAGTTCAAGCATGAGTGAATCTGCGGCAGGGATTGCTTTTGGAATGATGTTTGGAGACACATCAATGATGGATATGGATGTGACTGAAGATTATCGTTTGGCAGGCATTTCCCATTTGCTTGCTGTTTCTGGTTTGCATGTGGGATTTGTTGTGACGCTGGTGGTTGGTCTGCTTTCACTTTTGAAAGTAAACGACAAAGTGACATTTGTTATTGTTGTTTCAGTTTTATTTTTATATTTGATCATGTGTAACTTTGCACTTTCCATGGTGAGAGCGTTCATCATGACGGTGTGTATGTTGTTTGCAAAATGCAGAAAGAAATCTTATGACAGTTTGTCAGCTCTTTTCTTTGCACTGATTCTCATTCTTTTGATTTCACCACTATCATTATTTGATGTTGGATTAAGGATGAGTTTTGCTGCCGTGCTTGGAATTTTGCTTTTGTCGAAGACTTTTTCAAGAGTTTTTTCAAAGATTATGTTTACACCTTTTGCTGAATCGCTTGCGCTCAGTTTGTCTGCGAGCATTGGAATTGCGATTGTTACAATTGGTGTGTTTGAGAAGATTACTGTCCTTTCAGTTTTCACAAACATGGTTGTTATTCCGATTGCAAGTGTTGCATACATGTTTTTGTTTGTTGCTTTGATGATTTCTTTAATTTTCCCTGCAGCTGCGCCAATGCTTATTGGTTTTGAATATTTGATGGTGCCAGTGAATGGTATGGCAGCAGCAGCGGCCTCAATTTCAATCAACAACATCTCAGTTAGGGCGGCATCTGGCTATGAGGTTATGTTGTTTGGTGGAATTTTTGTTTCGAGTGACTACTTTTTTGCGCGGGCGAGGTATCGTATTCCGGTGGCAATCATGTTTTTTGCGCTGGGAATGTTAATTATGGTCTTATAGAACAGCAAAATGTCTTTACAAAAAGTGACAAATTTGTTACAATGCCATTATGAAAATCATGGGGGATGTAAAAGTCAAGAATGAAATTCATTGAACTCAAAAAGAAGCTCATGGAGAAGGTGGACAATGTCTATCTTATTTCTGGTGGGGACAGATTTTTGTGTTTCAAAGCGTTGGAGCAAATTCAAGCAAAGCTTGGGCTTCAGATCCCTGACATGAACAGTGTGACAATGTCTGGGGAGAACTTGGAAGCGAGAACCATTGTTGAGAGTGCAAGCATGTTTCCTTTTGGCGACGAATATAGGTTGGTGGTGGTGAAAGACTTCAATCCAAAAGTTTTGGGAAACAAAAAATCTCCAGCTGAGCAGATTTTGGAGGATTACTTCAAAAGTCCAAATCCTCAAGCTGTGTTGATATTTTTCAATATTGAAGGGGACGATTTCTTCAAAAATCTTAAGACAAGGCTTGTGCACGTGGATTGCAGCAAACTTGAACTTTCATCTTTGGTGTCTGTGATTATTTCAAGCTTCAAGAAGGAGAACATCACGATTTCTGTGGATGATGCAAAGACTTTTGCACTTTTTTGCAATCTTGATATGGCAAGGATTGAAAGTGAAATTCAAAAATTATCGAGTTTTGCTGCCAAAACTGGTGTGATTACTGAATCAGACATCAAGAACAATGTTGTTGAGGACAAGGAATATCAAATCTTTGAACTTTCTGAACTTTTGTCGAAAGGAAAAAGTTATGAGGCTCTTGAGATGGTTCAAGCGTTGTCACTCCAAGGCAAGTCGGGATTTTCTATTTTGACGCCACTTTACAACAACTATCGCAGGGTTTTGTTTACTGCAATCAACAATACGATGCGTGATGCTGAGATTGCGGAAGCTTTGGGAGTCAAGGAATATGCGATCAAGATGTGCAGAAACCAAGCAAGGGCATTCACTCCGCGAAAACTCAAAAAAATTGTTGATATGCTGGCTGCTGCCGACAAAAACATCAAGCTTGGGAAAATAAAAGAAGATGTTGCAGTAAAAACAATAATAATTCATATACTAGAAATGAGAGGATAAAATGTTAAAAAATCAACTTGATGCATTGAATGCAGATGTGAACAGAAGAGAGAGGAACAGTGTGCTTCGAAAATTGTTGCCATTTCTTTTGGTTCTTTCGTTCATGTGGGTGGGACTTTTTGAAAACTACTCACAGACATCTTTTGAAATTGCGGACTACTTCAAATTTGGCATGGCTGAGAAATTTTCTGAGCTGTTTTTCATGAACTTGCTTTTTGGCGCATTGATTGATTGGTTGTGGTTCGAAATTATTTTTTATGTTTATAGATTATTTTTGGGGTTCTCTGTATTTTCTTACACAATTCCAGAAGAACTTCTCAAGAACAAAGCAAAGCTTTTCATGGTGATCAGAAACTTGATTTTTGGAGTTTTCTCTTCACTCATGTTTTTTGTTCCTCAATTTGTTGGGACATATATCATTGTCATCGAGCTCTTGGTGGACGTTCTGATCTTTTTGTGGTTTGCTTTTTCTGCAATGAAAGAAACTGTAGATCCAATGATCAAGCCAAATGTGTTCAGAGTTCTCACCATTTGGTTTTTTATCATGAGGCTTTTTGATGTCATCAGCCATGTTTGGGGGGTGATTTAATCATGAAAAAACTGAAATATTTTATTTTTGCAATCATGTTTGCAATTCTTGGAATTTTCACATTGCCCTTTGGCGAGTTTGCAGTTGCGGAAGAAGTGAGCAGTGCTTATGGTGAGCTTGGAACAAGTATTCTTTCAAACATTTCAGATTTTGTGGATGCTGAAAGTGTGGACTCTGATGTTCACAAAAGATTTGCAGGAAGTGACGGAGAAAAAGCTGCAGCGCTTTCGATCAAAACGAAGCTTGAGGGAATTGCTGGGCTTGAGGCAGTAAACAATTTGTCAACGACAAACGGTGTTCAGGTGTTTGATGTGAATGTTGATGGCGCACTTTGTGTTTCGCAAAACATAATTTTCAAAAAAACAGGAACAGCGCAAAACCCAAAGAAGGTTGTGATTGCAGCACACTATGACAATGAGGGGTATTACTCTGAAGAAGATGAATATGCACAAAAGCATGGGAGTCAAGGCGTTGTGCAAAGTGGTGCAGGTGTTGGGCTCGTGATGACGCTTGCCCAAAAACTTGCGGGAATGAGTTTTGAATTTGATATTGAATTTGTGTTTTTCGGTTCGCACTATGCAGGCATGGCAGGATCAGAGCATTATTCAAGCCTAATTTCAGAAGAATCTTCTAATGACATTCTTTTGATGATCAACTTTGACGAGGTGGTGTCTTCGGGGAACACATATCTTTATACTGGAGAATATCAAAACGACTCAGACGATTATTTAATTGAAACATTTAATGATTTTGCTGAGGCAAAGAATGCGAGAGAATTTAATTTTGTTGCAAATGCAAATGCTGGAAGTGTGACAGGGCTTGACTACACAACAATTGCTCTTGAAACGGACAGCGCACACTTTTTGAGGCGTGGAGTTAAGATTTTGAATGTGATGAGTATGGATGACTCAAACATCACGGGACTCAACATTGTGAATTATGTTGCACCTGTCAGCATTCACGCAGACAATTTGAAAAAGGTTTTTGATGTTTGCACAAACAAGTTTGTGTGCAACCTTGAATCAATGGCTGAAGGAGTAATCGGCTTGTTGTCTAATGAAAGGTTTGTTTCAGAGATGAGCCAAACAAGTGCTGGATCAAAGTTATATAATGTTTTTGGAGACTACAAAATGGCAATTTTCATTTTGGCGATTCTCTTTGTTGCGCTTTGGTTTGTGACATATCTTATTAAATTGAGACTTGAGAAAAAGGCTGAAGAAGCCAAGGCTGCATGCAACTTTGATGCCATCATGGCAGATATTGCATCAAGGACATATGAAAGTGTTGAGGAGCTTGTGAACGAAGTGACTGGAAAAATTGACGAATTGTCTGAAAAAAACAAGAAAAGCGCAAAAGACTCAAAGGGCAGTGATCAAGAAAAAGAGCAGGAGGATGCCCAAGACAACCACAAGACTTCTGAAGACAATGACAATTAAAATTTAATATATTTAGAGAATAAAAAACCCCAAGCATTTTGCTTGGGGTTAAATTTTTGTTCTGTTTTTTGTTGCTCGAACTATTTTGCTGAATTTGCTTTGAGAGTGTCGAGATTTTTTGCAGCTGTTGCTTTCTTTCTGTCAGCTTTGTTCTTGTGAATGATTCCTTTTGTTACCTTTTCATCAAGAATAGCGAATGTTTCTGGAAGAAGTGCTTCAGCCTTGCTTGCATCACCAGCGTTGATTGCAGCATCATATTTTTTAAGAGCAGTGTGAAGTTCAGACTTGTTGCTCTTGTTTCTGTCATAATTTCTCTTTGTTGTGTCAACTCTCTTCTTTGCTGATTTGATATTTGGCATAAGTATAACTCCTTGAATTTTTAGTTCATGAGAAATTTTAACACACAAATTTCAAAAACGCAAGTGTTTTTATATTATTTGTCTAAATTATTTAACAGCAGTCAGTCTTTTAAAGGCCTGTTTTAACCTGAGTGTGTGAGGAAGTGAAGAGGAGATGAATTTGAGTTTTGACTCTTTGCCCTTATAACCAATTTCATTTAAAACATTTTTCAGTCGATTTGCAACGCCTAAGTTTCCATCGAAGCACCTGAATTTTAGTGTTGTTTCAATGTATTGTTTGAAAAACACGTAATGTGTGCATCCGAGAGTAATTGCATGGAATTTTGGAGTATATTTAAGTTTTGATTTAATGATTTTATGGATTTTTAGTTTTGTTTTGGAGTCTTGTGTTAGAATATAATTTTCAATGAGGCCAGCAAGATTTCCGCCATTCACATGATGGACTTTCGCCTTGGAGTTTTGCTCAAGGAATTTTGTCCTTGATTGAGACAAGGTGAGTGGTGTTGCCATGAGGGTTATGTGATGAAATCCCAGTAAATCAGGTTCTTTCAAGTTTGGTTCAGTGCCTATGATTGGAATTGCAAATTGGCTTCTGATTGATCCAATGACGGACGTTGTGGCGGTGTTGCAAGCAATGACAACAGCTGAGAGTTTGTGGGTCTTCATGGCTGTTTTTATGACTGCAGAAATGATGTGGGTGAGGTCATCTGGAGATTTGTTTCCATAAGGACAATTTTTGTCATCGGACAGATACAAAAAGTTGGCTTTTGGACAAGTTTTTTTGAGTGCAGACAGGGTGGTGAGTCCACCAACGCCACTGTCAAAAACAAGGACATAATCAATTTTGCTCATGCTGTATGATATGTTGTGTGATGCATTTGGGGTGAAAAAAAACAACCATTTTTTCGGTTGTTTTTTTGTTATTATTGCTTATTATTATCTTACAGAAAGATTAAATCGGCTCTTGATCACAAAGAAGAGACCTGCTGCAACTATGAGTCCGCCAACAACGATGAGCAAAATTCCAGCCGTGTTGATTTGAACATTTATTGTGAAGTTTTTGGTGATGTTTGTGCCCATTTCATCTTCAATTTTTATGGTGTACTTGCCAGCTTGTGCAAGATTGATTGTGTCACCGCTTTGATGATATTGAACAGGCAGGGTATTGCCATTTTCAGTGATTTTCACGGAGATTGTTCCAACGCCACGAACAACAAGACTCACAGCACCAGAAACAGTTTGATTGTGCAGAACTCCACTGATGCTTGGATTTGATCTTGCAAGTTTGACATTGTAATGATAAGTGTTTGAGGCGCTTATGCCATAACCATAATTGAGATCAATTGTTTGAAAGAGTTCATAAACCTCGACAATATTGTCATATTGTGCACGAAGAATTTCTTCATTTGGTGTTTGATATGTTGTTCTGATGTCTTTTATGATTGTGAATTTGTAAGAGTATGGGGCAAGTTGTGTTCCATTGCCAAGTGGTTTGAATTCGACAATGATTTGATAAAGTCGATCCTTGTCGCAAACAAGTGAAGATGGAAAGTTTCCTTCAGTGTAAACTGTGTCTTCGGTGTAAATGTTGCCAGAAGCATAGCTTGTGACTCTGAGAATAATTTTGCTCACGATTGAACCTGAGATGTTGAAAAATTGAACCTTTATGTCGTCATTTGTTGTTTCACCATTTGCAATGCGGTCACCGTTTGTTGTGGTTGCAGTGATGAAAACTGAAGATTGTCTTGAACCAAGATCGCTTCCAATTGCATCATTGACAAGGAATGTGTCGCTTTTGACATTTGCCGATGGGGAAGAAGTGAATGTTGTTGAGTCGTAAACGCTTACTTCATAAACACCAGATGAGAGAAGAGGGAGTGCATTCCCCAAAAGTTCATCAAGTTCTTCGTCGTTTGCACAGTTGTAGAAAACTCCATTGATATTATAAATTTGATAATTTTCACCATTTCGTGAAAAATCGATGAAAGTTGGGTTCAGTTCTGTGCCTGGTGTTACATAAAGATTGACAGAAGGGTACTCTTTGTTTGTGAGCATGTCAGAAACATTGATTGGGGTTTGTTCTGTTGAATACCTGAAACTGTAAGATACACCACTGTTTGTGTTGTAATTAAGTTCTGACTGAACGACTGCAAAGACATAGGTTGTGATGTTGACTCTTGTTTCACCAGTTTCTCCATCAATATATTCGCTTTGAAAAACGGCTTTGTATCTTGTTGCAACAGGTGTTGCTGAGTAAATGAAAGAATAAACATTTTCTGTGTTGGTTGAAATTGATGAAAACAACATTGAATTTGGTGTTTCGCTCACAGAATATTTTCCCTGAGCATCTTGAGTGAATTTGTCATATTCACGCATGTGGAATGTGGTTCTCATTGAACTTGCCTCAATGCCAACGACATGAAGACTTACAGTGGAATTGATGAACAATGTTCCAACATAGGTTTCATTTGACGCAAGACCTGCAGAGAAAAGGGCATTCAGTGTTTCGTTGTCGTAGAAATCTGAAGCGGTGTAGTTGTAATCAGGGATTGAGAGCTGCACATATTGCAACAGTTGTGATGCCGAAGATGAATTTCTGTTTGTGTTTGAGACAGAAATTGCGTGAGCTTCTTGATTTTGAATGCTTGGAAAACCAACAAGGCAAGCGCAACACAAACAAAAGGCGCAAACAATTGCACCAACAATTTTGAACAGCTTTTGAGTTAATTTTTTCATGGTTTTATTTTAGCAAATTAATGAGGCAATCGCAAACAAATTTATGTAATTATTATAAAATAATAAAAAATTATTAATTATTAAAAAAGTCAACCTGAGTGAAGTGGTTGACTTTTTTTGTTTTAATCATCAAATGATGAGAGCACGATGTTGTTTCTTTTTCTTATGTCATAGAAGATTTCTTGTTCGTTCAAACGACGTCCTGGGATGTATTCCTCTGGAATCATGCCGATTTTGTAAATGTCTGTGCATTTGAAGTATGGTTCGACATAACCTTTGACAGGATTGAACTGGAAGATTTTTGAATAGTTATGTCCAAGTTCAATTTTGTCGAGGTCTGACGCAAACACGAGAGGGCGTTGTTGGAATTGTGTTGAAACAGATTCACCTGAACCACCGCCATCCTTTGGTTTGTCGCCTTTTGATTTTGACTGAACTTCGATGGTGTAGTTTCCAAGAGATTCAGAGAATTCTTTCCTTGTTGAAAGGTCCTCAGTTCCCATGAAAATTGTTGCTTTGCACTGACCACGAACAATTTCTGACTGTTCTTTGCCATAGACATTTGAAAGTTGTGAATATGACTGGATTGCCATGTTCAAGTAAACCCATCTTGACCTTGAAACAGTGATCATGGTGTCAAGTTTTTCAATTTTTGGAAGGTTCGCGAACTCGTCCATGATGTAGAACATTGGGCGTTTCAAATGTGCCATTTTGTCATCGTTTGTGAGCTCATTGTCACGAGCTTTTTTGACAAATGCTTTGTAAGCCTGTGTGAGGCAAACGCTCGCCAATGTGTATCTGGTTTGTCTTTCATCAGGGATTTTGATGAAGAATGCTGTTGGGCGTTCGTCCATTTCAGAGAAATGAATTGAGTTTTTGCTGGTGAGGTAACAAATACCTGAGTCTGAGAACATTGAAAGATGAGTGTTCAATGTTGACATGAAAGAGTCACGAGTTTGTTTTGCTTGAGTTTGAATGATGTTGGATGCAAGTTGGCGAGTTTTTGAAAGCGGATTTCGTCCATTGAAGTATTGTTTCACAACTTCATAATCATCATCTTTGTTCATTGCAATTTTGTAAGCATTGTAAAAATTATATTTTTCTTTTGTCATTCCAAGAGCATCATTTTCACTGTCTTCAAGCATGGCGATCAAAACAGCGTTGAAGTAATCACGCGCACCGTCTTCCCAGTTTTTTTCCTTTTCATTGGTGGTTGGACAGACAGCGAGGCAAATGTCTTTGAGGTTTTCATAGCAATCATCTTTGATGATGGCTTTTTGAACTTCGACTTCTGTTAAAGCTTCTTTCAATGTTGAAAAAGCTTTGCCATCAAATTCATACCATTCTTCATCATTAATTTCACCAACTTTGATGAATTTTGGATAATTTCTTACTGGATCATTTGTGTGGCGAAGAATGTTTTCTTCAAGATGAAGTTGGCGTTGCCAATCATCATAAATTGGCTCGAGTGGGTTCCATTGCATGCTGTTGTAAGGCCTTGTGAGGTCAAGGAGAACAACATCATAGCCTTCGTCTTTTAGTTTTTGACTGTGATGGGCATAAATTTCACCTTTTGTGTCAGTTACAAGCATTGATGGTTTGTTTTTGAGTGATGACAAAATTTGAACTGTTGGTTCGATGAACGAAACAGTTTTTCCGGTTCCAGTTGCACCAATGATCAGTGTGTGGCAGGCTGGTGTGAAGTGAATTTTGAGATTTTTGCCTTGTTTTTTGACATTGAATGGCACACCAACGATTTTTTCATTTGGAAGATCTGTCCATAGGCAATTTTTGAATGTTTTGTCCATTTCTGCAGATGTTTGAAATCTGACATTTTCAAGCTTGTCTTTTCCTTTCATGCTTTTGCTTGGTGCTTTTTTTGAAAGGAAGATAAGCAAAAATACAATTGCAAAAATAATTGCGCCCCACATGAGACCATTGCCGCTGAAGATTTCGTTCATGAGTGCATCGGCAGAAAATTGTTTTTTTGAATCAAGCAAAATGCTGACAGCTCCGCCAGCGACAATTGAAACCAAAAAACCAACAATTCCCCAAATGAGATAACTCTTGAGTTTTTCAGAAAATGATTTATCAGCCATGTGTAAAAACCCCTTTAAATAAACTAATTTATACGAACTTAATTATATCATCATAATTCAAATTAATGCAAATGTTTTTACGTGGTGGTGGTAAAAATGTTGTTCTATTTTAAAAAATGTTTAACAAAACGTAAACAAAGAGGCAAAAATAATTGCTTTTTGGGAATAATATGTGATAAGATGATGAAAATAAAGGAATACAGGTGGGAATTCTCATGTCTATATTTAAAAATTTCATAAATTTGCTTGGTGATGCTGAGGCAGCGGTTGATCCGCTTTATGAAGCAATTACAGCAATTGGACCATATGCCATCAGCATTGTTTTGGTGTTGGGGCTTTTTTATGCAATCATTTTGGGTGTGAAAATTTCAAAAGCTCCATCAAATGATGAAGTTCAGGCGGCAAAAAAACAACTCATTAATGCAATCATTGGAGTGGTGGCCGTTGTGATTTTGCTTTCAATCCTTTATGCAATTCGTGGGCCACTTATTGACTGGGCAAATAGTTAGTGTGAGAAAATTAACAAAAAAATGAAAAAACATGTTTATTTTGTTTGCTAAAGTACAAAATTAGTGTTATAATTCAATCAACTTATGAGATTGTTTTTGATCTCAAATTCAAATTGGAGGAGAATTATGAATAAGTTTTTCAATATGGTGAGAGTTCTTGCTGCTGATCCAGAATCAACAAACGTGGCACAAGTTGCATACAATAAGTTCCTTGAAGTTGTTAACACTGTAATGCCAATTTTGATTTCTGTTGTTCTCGTTTTTGGTCTTATTTATGGCATCATCCTTGGTGTTCAATTTGCAAAAGCTGAAGACACTGAAGCAAGAGACAAAGCAAAGCAAAGACTCATCAACGTTATTATTGGTGTTGTTGTTGCCGCTGTTATTATGGCGATCATTTATGCCATCCTTCCAACAGCTGGAAGGAACTTCTTCCCAGGACTTTCAAACACTATAAGTGCTTCTTAGTTTTATTAATGTTGTTGAAGTTCGAGCAATCCATTTTGGATTGCTCTTTTTTTTTGCCAAATTTTGTTGTTTGATGGGTGTGCCCGTGGCGGGCGGTGGGGAAAATTTGTGGATACTTTTTTGTCTTCTGAAAGAAGAAAAAATTTGTGTGATGTTGAGTTTTTTTGATTTTTATGATTGTGTTAAAAAATGTAAAAAAAGTTTGAAATATTAAACAAATATACATTTCAGGATTTTATTAATTATCTATCGTTTTTTGGTTAAAATGACCAAAATTTTTATGTGCGAAAAATTAAAATCAGTAAATTCGAGGGGTTTTTAATTTTTAAATTAAATTGTGAAAAAATGAGCAATAATTGTTTGCTGAAAATTTTGGTGTATGTTATATTATATTATATACTTTAAACTAAAAAGCCCGAATTATGTCTTCATGAGGGCGTGCTCAAATATTTTTGAGGGGAGAAACAAAGACTACTGATAAAAATTATTTGAAGGCAAGAGAAAATTTGTTTCAAATTTTGAGTTTTTATCCAGAATTTGAAACGAGCATGAGGTAATTTGTTATGTCAAACATTTTTGGTATGGGTCAAGCAGCAAATCTTTTGGCAGCCGGTGGCTTTTGGGATGTTGTTGTGAATGCTCTTTCTGGCGTTCTCATTTGGGTTGGAGATTTGTTGGTCTCACTGATTTTTGTTGTCTTCAAATTTGTTTTGAACATTGTGGATCTTCTTCAAATCCTTGTGGAAAGACTTGTTGGAATTGATTTTTGGGGGCAGCCAGGTGCAAGCATTGAGACTTTTCAAGACTCAGACATAATTTTTAAGTTTTTGATGAGTGATGCGGTGCAGAGTGCTTTCAGGACGATGGTTGTTGTTTCAATTGTGCTTTTGATTGTTTTCACTATCATTGCAATCATCAAAAGTGAATATGATGTTGCGGCAACTGGAGACACAAAAAAACACTCTTCAAAAATGCCAATATTCCAAACCGCAATGAAGTCTTTGCTTACTGTGGTTTTGATCCCAATTCTTCTCATTATGGGAATTCTTGCTTCAAATGCACTTTTGACCAGTTTGGTGAATGCATTGAATGTCAACAATGATTTAACACTTGGATCACAGGTTTTTTCAGTTTCGGCATATTCAGCAAACAGGTACAGGGTTTATGCTGCGACAGGGCAGAGATATGCTGCAGTGACTGAAGTTAATTATATTTATGAAGATGCAGCTGATGCTTCTTTGAATGGAACATTTTCAATAAATCCATTTTTGACGAGCATTATGCCAACATCATACACCGCTGAAAACCCATTTGAAGGATTTTTGTTCAAAGGGAGTGATGGAAAAGAATATCTCTTTTTGATCACTTCAAAAGATGCTGATTTGAGTAATTATCCAGCAAGAGAAGGGCTTTCAAGCTGGGAATACAAGGTGAAGGTTTATCAAAAATATCTTGCAGACAAAAATTTGGCTGATGCGTCATCTTTTGTGGACATTCCTTCCGGTCTTGGAAACTTGAACACTCTCAAGAGTGATCACAGATACATCAAAGCGGCATATAACACATGGACCTACAACAACAGGTTTGCTGAAAGCGAGAGCTTTGAAATTGCGACTGACATGAGCAACAAAAGTGCGTTCTTGGCAGTGAATGGAACTGAGGCTCAAGTGACTTATCCTCAAAACAGTGAG
>JAFTJJ010000084.1 GCA_017456465.1 Clostridia bacterium
AAATCAAAATGAATATCTTGTAACTTTTGAAGATGGTGTTGCAAGACATGATACAGACTTCTCGATTAATAGAATGTATTTGCAGTTTCCTGAACTCGTGACTGGTGACGCGGGGCTTTGCATTAATGAAACACCGATCATTGTTCATTATTTGAAGGATGAAACAACAGGAAAGCTTTCAGCATTTGGATCGAAGTATCGTGGTGGAGAAACTGCATGCATTCGCAATGAATATGATGGGATGCCTGTAACCAGTATTGCTGACAATGCTTTTGGTTCAAGTGTGACAGGGTTTATGTTTAACGAAAGCGGTGCAATTGTGTTTTCTGGGGGGGGATTTGTTGGACCTGAATTCGCAATTTCAGACATTATGTTTCAAGATGCAGAAACTTCACAAATTTCTGTGATTGGACAATTCGCGTTTGTGGATGCTTTCCTTGACGATGGTGTATCGGTGAGTTTTGACAATTTCCCTGATACTATAAATACTCTTAAAATTGGTGCTTTTCAGGGGTCTGGTATTACTGGAAATTCTGATGGTGTAATGAATTTGAGCGGTGTTGTAACAATTGAAAATGCAGTTTTTAGTGCTTGTGAAAACATTACGGCAATTGAGATTGGAACAACATGTACAACTCTTGCTGTCGATTTTGCAGAAGATGCAACCAATTTGCAATATGTTCATATGCTCAAAAGTTTGTTTACCAATAGTGGAGGAAAGATTGCAACAAACCCAAGTGGAACCACAACTATTGATTATTTGAAATCATCTGATAAATCGCCGTTTGATTTTGGAAATAGTCCATTGGGTGACGCGGATGACGGGAGATCAGCAGGATTGTTTGTGTATGAAGCAAAAGATTCGAACAGTGATGGTGTGATTGACAGTTATCTTATTGGTGGTGCAAAAGATCATGTTCGCTCTGGAGATGAATTGTTGAGACTTCCAAACACTTATGCTGGACTTCCAATCGTGGGAACGATTTCAAGAGGGTTTAGGGACTGTGATGAACTCAAACAGGTTTATATTCCTTTCTCACTTGGAGCAAACACTGCGGGATTTTATCATTGCAGTAATCTTGAAAAAATAATTATGACATCGGCTTGCACAACTCTTCGTGGTTCAACTTTGTCTTATTGTCCAAAACTCACAACAATCGGGTATGAAACCCCAAGTGGACAGATTGTTGCGAACGATGGTATTGCTGAGTTGCGTTATACAACCATCTTACAGGGTAATGTTCTTGAGTATGCGGGAATTACAGATATTGTGTTTAGTGCAAGCACTCTGAAAATTACTGCAACTGCGCTTCTTAATATGATTAACTTGGAAAATATTATAATTGACACTAAGGTTGATACGATTGCAACAGGTTTTCTTGCGGGATTGCCTAATATAAAATCAATTGATGTGACGGATTCAAGTGGAAAGTTTACTGGGAATGAGGATAAAACCGTCCTTGTTTATTCAAAGACAGCAATTAGGGCTGCGGGTGGCTTGGAGGTTGTTATTCCTGATGGGGTGACAACTATTGAGGCGAATGCTTTTGGAACAAGTGAAATAATTGAAACATTAAGCTTGCCGAGCTCACTGTCAAGTTTTGATTCTGCAATGCTTGCTGATTTGGCAAACTTGGAAACGCTTGAAATTGGAAGAAAAATTTCTTTGTCATCACTTGCAATTCCTGCAACTGTTACCCAGTTGAGAGCAAGGTCTGGTGGAGAGACTGGAAAGGCTTTGCTTTCAAGTGTGACATTTGCAGAAGGAAGCAATCTTGAAATAATAGGTGACTATGCGTTCTATTCATATCCTCAACTTTCATCCTTTGCATTCCCAAGTGGAGTGACGACAATTGGAGTAAGTGCATTCGAAAAATGTACAGGACTTGCGGACACATTGAGTTTGCCAAGTGCCTTGACGACGCTCGGGGAAAGCGCGTTTAAGGATTGTAAGCTGTTGACAGGTGTTGTTGTTGCTCCTGATTTGCTGGAGGCCATCCCAGAGGAAGCATTTTATGGTTGTTCTGGGATAACGTCGTTTAAGGTGTCAAGATCTGTTGAGTCTATTGATCCAAGTGCATTTTTCCACACTAGTAAGCTTTATGGTTTTGATGTAGACGCTAATAATCCAAAGTATGAAGCTGTTAACGAGGCAATTGTTGAAAAGAGCACAAAAACAATTGTCAGGGGATGTACGATGACCAAGTTTGAAAGCGGAATTTTGGCTGTTGGACCGAACGCTTTCACAACAGTTCCAACGCTTGGAACTGTTGTGTTGCCTGAAGGGGTTGAAACAATTGGTGATGAGGCGTTTGCTTATTGTGATGGGCTCATTACAATTTCAATACCTGCGTCGGTGACCACAATTGGTGAAGTGATTTGCCACGCAAGTGGTGATTTGACAACAATCAATGTGAATTCAAACAATGCTCATTACAAAAAAGAAGGCAATTGTTTGGTTGATGTTGAAACCAAATCGATTATTCAGGGATGTAGTGGGCCAACTATGACTGCAACTATGGAAATTTTTAATATTTCGGATTTTGCATTCCATGGTATGGATATCAACAAGGCGATTGTAATTCCTAGTTCTGTTCGAACAATTGGGTACGGGGCATTTATGAATGCGGACATTACTGGCACGCTTGTAATTCCTGCATCTGTGGAGTCTATTGGAGAGTTGGCTTTTTCGGGAAACAAATTTACAAACCTTCAGATACTTACAAGCAAATTATTGATTGGTGGTAATATCTTTGCGTCTTCTGGAAGTCACAATCTTGAAACATCATTAACTTCGCTTGCAACTGCAAGTAATCTCGGGGAAAATGCTTTTGATTTATATCCAAATCTTGCATCAGTGGAAATTCTTCCGACTGTGACTGAAATGGGAAGAAATGCTTTTTTGGGTTGTAGTAAATTAACATCACTCATTGTTAATGACATGGCAAGTTTTGCTGAAATTGAATTTGCAAATGCTCAAGCAAATCCATTGTATTATGCAAAGAAATTTGATGGTGTTGATGAAATTGATTTGACTGGTGCAACCAAAATTGGTTCATATGCTTTCTGTAATATGGAATATAGGAATATTGATATTCCTGGCTCGGTTGAAAGCATTGGAAATTATGCGTTTTATGTGTCGGCTCTTGGTGATGGTGGGAATGTTAATATTCGCAGAGGAGTCAAAACTGTTGGCGTCTGTGCTTTTTCTAATTTGAGATTGTTGGATAGCAATACAACTCAACAACAACCTTACCTTTCGTACATATATTTCCCGGACACAATTTCAAGCATTGGGGCTTATGTGTTGTCTGGATCTCGAACTTATAGCCTATATGTTTATGGCGATGGAAGTTTGAACATTGGAGCATACACATTTGCTGATGCGACAATACTGAGCACATTGACACTTGGAAAAGGGATTAATAAAATTGTAAGTGGTGCATTTTCAGAAGTGAAAACTTCTCAGACAAGTGTTTTCATTTCATCCGATGTGAAGCAAATTGCTGGTGGGGTGTCTACTGGTATTGAATATAGTGAAATATTTTACACTGCATATGTGAAATGGGAAGGTTCATTTGTTGGCTTTAATTATACAAGCATGTCCATTTCTGGTGATGTTCCAACTGGATGGGAAACGGCATGGTATGCAACTCCTAATGGGAGGATTTCAGTGAAAAATGGTGAAGGTTATATTGAAATTGGTGATGTTGATGCATTGGTTGAAAATATGCTTGAAGAGTTTGATGCTGGTGAATTCGACGGAGTGTATCAAGAAAATGCTGATATTGTAGGGCGTGGATTTGCCAAAAATGTTGTTTCATTTACACTTTGGGACTTTGACAAATTCATGAATTCTGATTATTACTTATAATAAGCATTGCACTTGAAATGAGTGTTTTTAATAGTTTGCAATAAAAAAGCAGTGGGTGTTTCCACTGCTTTTTTATTGTTTATTTTTGATTTGTATTCAATTCAATGTTTTCAGCAAGAGTTTGTGAGATGTTTAAATTATTGTTGTTCTTGTTCTTCTGTTTTTGCTTTTTGAGGGTTGAGTTGAGCGTTCAAGCTTGAAATGCCTTTTCTTGAAATTTTCTTTTTTCCATAACCTTCAAAAACTTCCTCAAATGCTTCAGTCCCTTGAACAAAGAGTACATCAATTGGGTGGCCACTTTCAGTGAGGGCTTTTGGATTGATGATTTCTTTTCCGTTTTCATTGATGATGATTTGGTCGATGTAAACTTTTCCTGATTCAACTTCTTGCCAGCCTGTGTTGTCTGGTGTTCTTTGAACAATAACTCTTCTGTTTGTTGGAATTGCTTTTGATGTGCCATTCCATCTGCCATTTTCATCACACATTGTTGCTTGGTGGTTCCAGATGTCTGCAACACTCAAATCTGCAACTTCGAGTTCTTCATATTCACCTTGTTTTTTAACTTTATCGTAAAAAGTTTTGATAACTCCCATTTTCAAAATCTCCCTTGGATTTTTATTGAATATATTATATCATTTTATATCTATATTGTCAATATGTCTGGAGTGGGATATGGGACTGTTTGCGTGCAAAGAAGAAAAAATGGATGTTTATTTTCAAAATTAGTTGATAATCGATTGGATATGTGTTATAATTCAAAAGGTTTGACCTTGGTTTCATGGGGTTGAACCAAATATACTAGACAAAATTTTAGGAGAATTTTAATGGCAAAGAAAAAGTATGTTTACAATTTTTCTGAGGGCGACGCAACCATGAGAAATACTCTTGGTGGTAAAGGTGCCAACCTTGCTGAAATGACAAGAATTGGTCTTCCTGTTCCTCAAGGCTTCACAGTTTCAACTGAAGCTTGTACAGCTTACTACAACGACGGTAAGCAAATCAATGATGACATCAAAGCTGAAATCTTTGAGCATCTCGCAGATCTTGAAAAGACTTCTGGAAAGAAGTTCGGAGACAAGGAAAATCCTCTTCTTGTTTCTGTTCGTTCTGGCGCAAGAGCTTCAATGCCTGGAATGATGGACACAATCCTCAATCTTGGTCTCAACGACGATGTTGTTGAAGCGCTCGCAGTAAAGTCTGGCAACCCAAGATGGGCTTATGACTGCTACAGAAGATTTATTCAAATGTTCTCAGACGTTGTTATGGAAGTGGGCAAGAAGTATTTTGAAAAGCTCATTGATCAAATGAAAGAAGAGAAAGGTGTGGTTTATGACGTTGACCTCACAGCTGAAGATTTGAAAGAACTCGCTCAAAAGTTCAAGGGTGAGTACAAAAATCAACTTGGAAAAGAATTCCCTTCTGATCCAAGAGAGCAACTCTTTGAAGCGATCAAAGCGGTGTTCAGATCTTGGGACAACCCAAGAGCAAACATCTATCGTATGGACCACGACATCCCTTATTCTTGGGGAACAGCCGTAAACGTTCAAATGATGGCGTTTGGTAACATGGGTGAAACATCAGGAACTGGTGTTGCGTTTACTCGTAACCCTGCAACTGGTGAAAAAGGACTTATGGGTGAATTCCTCTTGAATGCACAAGGTGAAGACGTTGTTGCCGGTGTTCGTACACCAATGCCTATTTCAAAAATGGAAGAGGTTATGCCTGAGGTTTACACTCAATTCCTTGATGTTTGCAACACTCTTGAAAACCATTACCGTGACATGCAAGACATGGAGTTCACAATCGAAGACAAGAAGCTTTATATGCTTCAAACTCGTAACGGTAAGAGAACTGCTGCTGCTGCCATTAAAATTGCTTGTGACCTCATTGATGAGGGAATGATTACAGAGCAAGAAGCTCTTATGCAAATTGACGCAAAGACTCTTGACATGCTTTTGCACCCAACATTTGATGCTGCAGATCTCAAGGCTGCTGACAAAGCTGACATTGTTGGAAAAGGTATTGCTGCATCTCCTGGTGCTGCAGCTGGTTCAATCGTGTTCACTGCTGAAGATGCAGTTGAGGCTGGAAAAGCTGGCAAGAAGGTTGTTCTTGTTCGTCTTGAGACAAGTCCAGAAGACATTGAGGGAATGAAGTACTCTCAAGGAATCCTCACTGTTCGTGGTGGACAAACATCTCACGCTGCCGTTGTTGCTCGTGGAATGGGTACTTGCTGCGTTTCAGGTTGTGGCGAGATCAAAATGGATGAGGAAAACAAGTGCTTTACACTTGCTGGAAGAACTTACAGAGAAGGCGATGAAATTTCTCTTGACGGTTCAACAGGAAACATTTATGGAAGACTTATCAAAACTGTTCCTGCTGATCCAAACTCTGGATACTTCGGAAGAATCATGAAGCTTGCTGACAAGTACAGAGCTCTTGGAGTTCGTACAAATGCTGACACACCAGCTGACGCTCGTCGTGCTGCTGAGCTTGGTGCAAACGGAATTGGTCTTACTCGTACTGAGCACATGTTCTTCGATCCAGACAGAATTGGTGCATTCCGTGAAATGATTTGCTCTGACACTGTTGAAGAAAGAGAAGCAGCGCTCGCTAAAATTGAGCCAATGC
>JAFTJJ010000085.1 GCA_017456465.1 Clostridia bacterium
AAATTTAACAAGTTATGAGTTAAGGCTTTTGGATGAGGCGAAGGCATATTTTATTGAAAAGAGCAAGCACAACATGGGGATTGGATTAATGTGTTCGGGGTATGTGTTTGTGCATGAAAATCAAGATTTATGGGCGGAATATGCTAAGATTCAAAAGTTCATTGCAAGATTTATGGTGCATTATGCGACAAAGCAGAACAAATCAATTGAAGATTTTGATTTGGAGTTTATTAATTATGGAAGAACTCAGCTTGTTTATGTATTGACTGATGCAATCAGCAAAGAAAAGGTGACAATTCTTGCAAAGCAACCAATTGTGGAATATGGAAAAGTTAAGCAAGAATTTGAGAATTTAAAGTGTCTTCAAAAAATTGATGATCATGTTATTGCTCCAATTGATTACTTTTCTGATGGTGAGCAAGAGTTATATGTGACACCATATAAAACCCAAGCGAGATGTGTCGCAAGTGACGCAAAATGGGGCATGTATGTGCCAGAGCCGATTTACCGTTTTGTTGACTTTTGTGGGCACCAAGAAGAGATTGTAAACACTTGTATGATTGCAAAGCTTGTGAGCTTTTATGATTTTGCAAAAAATCAAGGAATCTCGGCATGCAAGCTTGGTGGTGGGGACTTTATGCTTGAAAAAGGCTGGGAATGTCAAGAACCAACAATTGAAAACACATTAAAGAGTTTATATCTGATTGCGGCTCGCGAAACAATTGATTGCAAGTTTGATGAATATTTGGACCTTTTAAGGCAAGAGTTTTCAAGGCAAACAATCAATGAAAACCAAGATGAACTACTTATAAACATTCGTGGAAGACTTCCAATGAAAGCAGAGCATATCGAAAAAGGAATTGAACTTGGGATTCAAATTATTGAGGAAAGAACTGAAAACAATCAACGCGTAATATTTTAAGAGATGAGGGAATCAAAGGAGTTAATATGAAAAAATTAAAGTTAATTGGGGATAGTATCTTAGCATATATGCCAAAGGCAAAACTCAAAGGAATTGAAGAAAGACATGCCATTGAAAATGCAGAAACAGCATTACTTCGTCATCTCTACCCACAATATAAAGATAGTCCTGCGGATATAAATATTTTTTGTTTGGGAATAAATGACTATTTTAGACAGTACTATGATGAAGATTTTCCCCAAATGACAACAGAAGAAATCATAGCAGGACTTACAGCTTTTATTGCTGAAATTAAATCAGATAATAATGGGGAATTGGTTGTTTTATCACTTTTGCCAATAAGACAAACTATGCCTTGGAGCACGCACTATCCAAAAATAAACAAAGAAATACCTGTTGTTAATGCTGGATTACGTGAATTTTGTGCTGAAAATCAAATTCGTTTTGTTGATACGTACTCTCATTTTATTGATGAAAACGGTGTAATGCGCGAAGATTTAAGCGATGATGGAATACATCCAAACTATGAAAAGGGATATAAAGTATTAACAAAGTTGATTAATGAAGAAATACAAAGAATAGAACAAGCAGAAGATGCAGATATTGGTGAGAAACAATAATGGTTTGTTATTGGAAATATAACTAAATTATTGCAGACATATCACACTAAGAATTAAGCGGTCATTAGTGATTATAAAGAGCAGAGCAATCTGTTCTTTTTTATTGTTGATTAAATCAAAACATGTTATAATGTAAACATGAAAGAAAAAAGAGAGACAAAAAGTCTGATTGACTATTATGACGATTATGCAGAGGCGTGGGCTGAGAAGTGGTATGGAGATGATCAATTGATGCCTTATTTGAGGCGTTTTTTGGCGTATTTGCCGGCAAGTCCAAAAGTTCTGGATTTATGTTGTGGGGCTGGTTATGAAAGCATGAGAATGCAGGGGCTTGGCGCGGATGTTGTTGGGATTGATTTGAGTTCAAAATCAATTCTGATTGCTCGTGAGAAGAACCCAGAAATTATTTTTCATGTGAGGGACATGCTTGAAAGTTATAAGGACATTGGTGAGTTTGACGGAATTGCGTGCATTGCGGGACTTGTGCACATTGATGAGTCAAATCTTGAGGTGGCGTTCAAAAACATGCATGAGGTGCTGAAAGTTGGTGGTTATTTGTTTGTTGTGGTGAGAGATGGGGACGAGATAACTCAAAGTGTGACTGTTGATGGGACAGAATATGCAAGAAGATTTTTTTGTTATACCTTGGACAAATTGAAGCAGCATGCTCAATCTTATTTTGAGTTTATTGAAGAAATGAAGTCTGAAACAAAATGGAGATATTATTTATTTAAAAGGAATTGAACTTAATGATGAAAAAGGCTATTGTTATAATTTTCCCTGAAGAAGAATTTTTGGGAACAAGAAAGAGGTGTATTCCACTTTTTAATGAATGTATTAAGAAAAGATATTTGGAAAACAAATTTGAGCTTGTTGTTGTGGGATACAAGGGTGCACGAAGTGGAGTGGTTACAATTGAACCCGACAGAGTGATTGATGCGGACATAACATCGGATGAAGCATTGTTTTTGCGTCCCAACTTTGAGAAGCTTGCATCAATGTTGTGTTCAGAGGAATATGAACAAATTGTTGTTGGTGGGTTTCATATTGAAGACTGTGTTCAAAAATTTGCAAAGGCTGTTTTTGAGTTGAATCAAAACACGACAATTGATTCCGATCTCACTGATAACTTTCACAATATATCAGTTTATCAAAACAATTGGGACATTTCAAAGTTTAATCCAAATCAACAAATTGAAAGATATTTAAGGTTTGTGGGACGTACAAAATCATCTATGATAAATGATGCAATTTCAAAGTTCAAGCACCCTGTTTGGGGGATTTCATCTCGTGAACTGAAGGCTCTTGAAGATGGGGTGAATGAATCTGGTGAAGAAAATGGGAAATAATAATGTTTGTAATAAAGAGAATTTTACGAAGTTATTATGAGATCTTTTTTTGTGTTGTGATGTAATAAAAGATAAGAGTGATTTTAGGGTGT
>JAFTJJ010000010.1 GCA_017456465.1 Clostridia bacterium
GTTCGTACAAACGCTGACTCTCCAAGAGATGCAAAAGTTGCTGTTAACTTTGGAGCACAAGGTATTGGTTTAACTCGTACTGAACATATGTTCTTCGAAGGCGATAGAATTAAATCAGTTCGTGAAATGTTAGTTTCAAAAACTAAAGAACAAAGAAAAGCTGCATTAGATAAGATTTTACCAATGCAACAAGCTGACTTTGAGGGCTTGATGGAAGCTCTTGAAGGAAACCCAGTAACAATCAGATTTTTGGATCCACCATTGCATGAGTTCGTTCCAACATCTGAAGCTGACATCAAGGCTCTTGCAGATGCGCAAGGCAAGTCAGTAGCGCAAATCAAACAAATTATTAACGATCTCCATGAGTTTAACCCAATGATGGGTCACCGTGGATGTCGTCTTGCTGTTACTTATCCAGAAATTGCTGTTATGCAAACAAAGGCTGTGATTAAAGCGGCAATCGCTGTTCAAAAGAGACACAGAAACTGGAAAGTTGTTCCTGAAATCATGATTCCACTTGTTGGAGAAGTGAAAGAGTACAACTTTGTGAAGAAAATCGTTGTTGAAACTGCTGATGCTGTTATTGCTGAAGCTAAGTCAGACCTCAAGTATGAAGTTGGAACAATGATCGAAATTCCTCGTGCTTGTCTTGTTGCTGATGAAATCGCTGAAAATGCAGACTTCTTCTGCTTCGGAACAAACGACCTCACTCAAATGACATTTGGATTCTCTCGTGATGATGCTGGAAAATTCCTTCCATCATATTACGCTTCAAAGATTTATGAATCTGATCCATTTGCAAGACTTGACACAACTGGTGTCGGCAAGCTTATGGACATGGCAGTGAAGGCTGGAAAAACAGTGAAGACAAAACTTCATGCCGGAATTTGTGGTGAGCATGGTGGAGATCCATCATCAATCGAGTTCTGCCATGCAATTGGTCTTGACTATGTTTCATGTTCTCCTTTCAGAGTTCCAATCGCTCGTTTGGCGGCTGCGCAGGCAAACATCAAGAACCCACGCAAATAGTTTTCGGCGTGATTTCACGCAAACTACTGCAGAAACTTCAAATAAAATACCCGGTTACATACGTAAGTATGCGCCCGGGCATTTTTTATTGTTTCTTTGTATTTTGTGTAAACTGACGCCGAAAAAGGGGTTGATTTTGGTGGTTTTGATTCATTGATTAATAAATAATATAAGATAAAGCACTTGAGAAAACTCAAGTGCTTTTCTTGTGTGTTTATTAATTTGGTTGTTTAAATTTAAACATTTTCAAGGAGGAAGTCTGCAAGGTGTACAATTGGGATGCCGGATAAGTTGCCGGTTTTTGTTTTGTCGAGCGTAATGATATATTTTGGATAATGATCATTGATTTTTGTGAGGATTATGCCAGAGTTTGTGTTTGGGGTATTGTCGTCCAAAATTTGAACATAGATTTTTTCGTTACGTTTTGTTCCCACAAATGAAATTTCGTCTTTGCCGAACTTTCCAACGTGTGTTTTGAAGCCTCGTCTTGAAAGTTCCAAGAATACAGTGTTTTCGATTCTGGCTTTTATGTTTGATGATTGTGGATCTTCGTGATAAAAAGACGTGTCAGCCAAATAGCATTTGCTTTGAGTTTTGAGTTCTGTGTGGGTTTTGAGGTCGTAGCGGTAGCAACGTTTGGTGAGAAACACTTCCTCAAGCCAATCCATATAGGCATAAATTGTTTCAATTGCGATGCTTCTTTTTTCAGATTTCAAGGTTTCTGATATCTTATTTACAGAGAAATTGTTTCCTAGATTATTTGAGATGTACTTAAAGACACGTCCAAAAGATTCTTCCGATGTGATCATGTGAATTGGGTTTAGAGTGAGTGAGACTATGCTTGAGTAAATGCCCTCAGAAATTTGCATGGCTTCAATGATCTGGTCGTTGTTGCAAAGTTTTGTAATGAGGGGAAATCCTCCGAATTTTAGGTAATCCATGACGATATCTTTTGTTGATGGGTCGATCTTGTCAATGCCTTTGAACTCCAGAAATTCAGCAAAAGACAGTGGGTGGACATGAATGATGGCGTGTCTGCCTTTGAGTTTGCTTAAATTTGTGTCTGAAATTTCATATGAAGTGGTGGCATAGATGTCAGCATCAAAAGCATCAATGAGGTCGAGAGCAAGGTCTTGCCAATCTGGCAAGATTTGGATTTCATCTAATAGTAAATAGCACTTTGACTTATTTTCGAGTTCTTCTGCAAGTTCTTTGAAAACTTGTTTGGTTGAAAGAGGGTCTTCATTTTTGAAAAGAGAGAAAGCTCGTTTGATGATGTTTTCTTCGCTTACTCCTGATGTGATGAGTTCAGTTTTGATGTTTTCAAGCAGTGTGGTTTTGCCGGCACGTCTGATTCCTGTGATGAGTTTTACAACTGGCACATCCTTATGTTTAAGGATTTGTTTTGTTATGTTTTTTCTTCTTGTGATTTTCATGGTGAAACCTCTCCAAATGTTGATAAATTATAATTTTTGATTTTCTGAATATATTTTAACACTTTTTATTAACAAATGTCAAAAGTTTTTATGTGTAAAACATAAAAAGATAAAAACAAACATTAATTTTTATAACATAAACTTAAAAACATATGTTGAAATTACTGTTTTTAAGTGTGCGACTCAAAAAATGTTTGAAATTGTTGATAAAATTTGTGAAAAAAATTAAAGAAACAAAGATGTAGAAACTTACAAAATGTGTAAGTTTTGTCAAAATTTAGCAAATTTTTGAAAATTGGAGCATAAAGTATAAGGAATTTTTCAAAAAAAGTCTTTGAGCAACCCGGACAGTTTTTTGAGGTTTGAAAGGGTGGACATTTTTTTTCAATTCATGTAAAATAAAATCACAAAAGCTAAACCCCTATGTCTTACAAAAGATGCAACCCTCCTCAGGTTTTCTTGGGGGGGGGGGGTAGCAAATAAAGTAAGTTAATTAGGAGGTTTTTTTTATGAAAAAAAATCCGAAGACTCAAAAGAGGGTTTTCAAAAAGAAATTCGCGAAAATAATGGCATGTGCCATTGCGGGAATTGGAACAGCTGGTCTTCTTTCGGGTTGTTCTGAAGGTGTGAGTCCTGTTTGGGGGACTGGCACTGATGTCCCAGAAACTGGTGTGATTGGAGAAATGTTCTATGACACTGATGACAACAAACTTTATCAATATGATGGAGAGAAATGGGAATTCATCACTGAACTCAAGGGTGATGACGGTGGCATTGGTCCAAATGGTTTTGACGGTGCGAGCGTTGAAGTTCGCTTTGTTGAGGCTGAAAACAAATATGAGTGGAGATATACTGCAGGAACTGATGAGGACAAGTCATGGAAGGATCTTGTGGACCTTGATGATCTTGAAGGTGAAGATGCAAAGAACATCAGAATCAAAAAGGGCGAAACTCACATTGTTTGGGGTTATGGCGAGACAGATGATGATGTGACTGCTTGGAACAATCTTGTTGACCTTGAGCTTTTGAAAGTTAAGGGTGATGATGGAAAGAGTGCACAGCTTCAAGTTGTTGGAAACAAGCTTCAAGTGAACAACAATGACGGTGAGGGTTGGAAAGATGTTTTTGACTTAAACACTCTCAAAGGTCAAGATGGTCGTGGAATTGAAATCAATTTTGATGATGAAACAAATGTTTATGAATGGAGATACACTTCTGGAACTGATACAGCATGGAAGACGCTTGTGGATCTTGACGAGCTTGTAGGTGTTGCAGGTGAATCTGTAGAGCTTCAAGTTGAGGATGACTATATCCAATGGAAGCAAACAAATGGCGAATGGCAAAATCTAATTGCTGTCGCTGACCTCAAAGTTAAAGGTGACACAGGTGCAACTGGTGCAACAATTCAAAGTGTGAGAACAAACAAGCTTGACAAGTGGGGAATAAGATCTGAACTTGTACTTGTTTTGAATGATGAAAATGAAACAGAAGTTAAGTCTTCTGAACTTGTTGAAGTGATCGACAATCTTTTCTATACAGCTACAAGTGATGCTGAAATCAGACAGCTCATGGCGTATGGTGTGGAACACATCAAGCTTGGTGCAGATGTTGAAATTGATGCACAAACAAACGGTGCGTTTATTCCAGAGCATGATGTTGAATTTGATTTGAATGGTTATACATTCTCATATCCAGTTGAAGTATCTTCTGAAAGAATGGTTATTGAAAAAGGTGTGGTTGTTGAGTTCAGAGATGGAAACATGGATTTTGGTGCAGCAGCTCCAAACAGTGGTTCTATTATTATCAACACAAAAAGTACAATCGTGCTTGATAACGTAAACTACCATTCAGACGGAACAGCTCTTTTCCCTCGTGGTGATACAGCACTTGTTCGTGTGACTAATTCAGTGGTGGTTGGTCAAAACTATGGTATTGCGACAAACGCTTCACTTGATCCAGTAACAAAACTTCCTATTTATGCAGGAATTGAGGTTATTGTTGATGATTCTGAAATTAGAGCAGAAGCAGAAGATTATGACGGAACAGCGCTTCTCTTTAATGTTCCTGGAACTCTTTTTGTGAACGATTCAGAAATTGTTGCTGACAGACACGCTGCGGTAATTCGTGGAGGAGACGCAAAACTTGTTGACACAAAGCTTGTTTGCACAGGAGATTATGAAGAAGTAGAGGAAATTGAAACTGGGGGAACAGGTAATGCAGTGCCTTCAGCAGTTCTTGTTGTTGGTAATGAAGGCAATGGATACAAGTGGCCAACGAGCCTTGAGCTTGATGGTGTAAAAACTGTTGCAAAGAGATTTAAAACACCAGAACTTATTGTTGCGAGCAACGAAGAGGAAGAATTTGCAACAAATCTTGTTCTTGTAAACCACAACTTCACTCGTCGTCAACTTGAAACAGCAGAGTTTAGTGAAAATGCAAAAATAACAATTATTCTTGACAGTATTCAACCTGTATTTGACATTGTGGATATGTATGGTTATTATGCCGTTATGGGTGATTCAATGCAATTTGTACTCA
>JAFTJJ010000086.1 GCA_017456465.1 Clostridia bacterium
CCGAATTTTGCGAAGTATTTGAACACTTCAGAAACGCCAATCTTCTCAAAATCGAAGAACCTTTATGCAATCAACCTCATTCGCAAGCAGAGGCAAAACGGACCAATTGACTACATGATTATTGTGGAGGGTTATGTTGATGTCATTTCTCTGCACAAGGCGGGGTTCACAACTGCTGTGGCTTCAATGGGAACAGCCTTGACTCTTGAACAAGCGAAGCTCATAAAGCGTTACACATCGAAAGTTTTCATTTGTTATGACGGAGACAGTGCGGGAAAAAATGCAACAATTCGAGGGCTTGAAATTTTGAAAGAAAACGATTTGGATGTGTTTATTGTTTCGCTTCCTGATCCTTTGGATCCTGATGATGTGATCAACAAATATGGTGCTGAAGGTTATCAAAAACTGCTTGACGAAGCAAAGCCGCTCCTTGAGTTCAAGATTGAGCATTTGTCGCAATCATTTGACCTTTCGAACCTTGATGGCAAGACAAAATATGCTGCAAGTGCTATTGAAGAACTTTCAAAGGCAAGTGAGGTTGAGCGTGAGATGTATTTGCCAGTCGTGGCAAGAGTGTCGGGGCTGAATATTGACTTTTTGAGGCGCATGATGAAAGGTGAAGAGGGGCAAGCAGTGGTGAGTGACAAGCGAGAGAGCAAGCCTGAAAAGATTTTGCCAAACACGACAATCATGAGAGAAGTTGCGCCTGCAGATGGGTCTCTTGTTAAGGCTGAAAAGTTGGTGCTTTCAAGTATTCTGCAGAAAAAGCCATATGCGTTTCCGAAAAGCAACTATTCACATCTTTTCACAGGTGAAAGGGTTCGAATGTTTGAATTTTTGTTTGGGCTTAGGGATGAGGAGAAATCAGTGATTATTCCGAAGTTTTATGAAGAATTTTCGGGTGCTGACTCAGAGACTGGTTCGGACATGGCAAGTGAAATAATTTCTTTTTCAATGAGTGAAGGTGATGAAGATCATGAAAATGCGTACTACAAAGATTGTTTATGGTTGCTTGTGAAGCGTCATTTGCAATCTGAGGTTGATGAAAAAACAAAAAAGTTATCTTCAATTGTGGAAACTGACAAGCGAAGAGCTCTGATGGCAGAAATTAATGAATTAATAATGAAAATCAAAAGCAAAAAGGTGGATTTGTAATGGCAACGAAAAAGAAAAATGACGATGAAATTTTGGGGGGCGAAAACATGGATGAAACAGCTTCCAAAAAAGTAACAAGAAAGAAGACTGAAGGAGAAGCTAAAAAGGCGGAAAAGGCAGAAAAAGACGCCCCAAAACCAACAAAAAAAGAAAGAATTCTTGAAGAAATTGAAAAAGTTACTCAAATTGGACTCAAAAAAGGTGGAATAACAATTGAAGAGGTTTCTGAAAGATTTTCAAATCTTAATGCTGAAGAAATTGATGATGTTCTTGTTAAACTTCAGGACAGTGGTGTAAAAATTATTGAAACATCGATCATGGAGGATGATGCTGAACTTGAGAAACTCATGAATCAGGCAAACATTGATGATCCGGTGAAGATGTATTTGAAAGATATTGGTCGTGTGCCACTTTTGACTCCTCAACAAGAAGTTGAACTTGCAATGCGTATGCGTGAAGGTGATGAAGAGGCGAAGAGGATTCTTTCTGAGTCGAACCTCAGACTTGTGGTTTCAATTGCAAAAAAGTATGTTGGCCGTGGGCTTCTTTTCTTGGATCTCATTCAAGAAGGAAACTTTGGACTTATGAAGGCTGTTGAAAAATTTGATTATGACAAAGGTTTCAGGTTCTCAACTTATGCAACTTGGTGGATTCGTCAATCGATTACTCGTGCAATTGCTGATCAAGCAAGAACAATCAGAATTCCTGTTCATATGGTTGAAACCATCAACAAGCAAATGAGGGTTGCCCGTGCACTTTCTCAAGAGCTTGGTCGTGAACCAACAACAGAAGAAATTGCAAAGGCAATGGGGATCACTGAGGAAAAGGTTCGAGAGATTCAAAAAATTGCCCAAGACACGATTTCTCTTGACACGCCTGTTGGTGAGGAAGAAGATTCAAACCTTGGAACATTTATTGAAGATCAAACAGCAATTTCGCCAACAGAGTCTGCAACAATTCTTATGCTCAAAGAGCAGCTTCTTGAGGTTCTTAACACGCTCACGCCTCGTGAGCAAAAGGTTATTATGCTCAGATATGGTGTTGATGACGGACACCCAAGAACACTTGAAGAGGTTGGCCGTGAGTTTAATGTAACGCGTGAGCGTATCAGGCAAATTGAGGCGAAGGCTCTCAAAAAACTCAGGCATCCATCGAGGTCGAAGAGGCTCAAGGATTTCCTCGACGACTAGTTTCCGGCGGGATTTCGCACAAACTACTTCGGAAAGCTGCAAAAACGCCAGACTGGTAAGTACAGGGAGTACGAACCAGCCTGGTCGTTTTTTTGTTTCCTTGTATTTTGCACAAACTGCCACCGGAAACAGAGTGGAAAATACTGCACGAAAACTGCGCCCCAAATTGAGAGGCGTAAATAGAAATTTGTGAAGAATGCTATTTTTCATGGGAAAATGTTTGATAAATTTTATGGAGAGAAAGTGAGAGGAAGATGAAAGCAAGGAGACGGCTTGAGGAGATTTTGGAATGTGCCAAGAAGGCGAGCGATGTGATCAGAGATGTGTGTGGCAGTGATGTTATTTTGGCGGACATTGGTGCGGACCACGGATGGGTATAACACTTTTCGCTTGTGAGGGGAATTGCTGACGCGTGCATTTGCACGGACATTTCAAAAAGTAGTCTTTTGAAGGCTGAAAAATTATTTGACGTCAACCCTGATTTGAAGGGGAAGGTTGATTTTAGAGTTGGTGACGGGTTTGAGGTTTTTAATAATGATTTGAACAAAGTTGATATCTGTGTGATCGCTGGCATGGGTGTGGCTGAAATTTTGAAGATTATTGGTGAGAATAAAAAGAATGCCGGAGGCATAAGAATTTTTGTTTTGCAGGCAAGGCACGACGAGTATTTTGCGAAAGTTCTTGCGAAATACTGTGGGCTGGAAATTATCTTTGACAAAGTGATTTTGGATCGTAAGCATGTTTATAGAACAATAGTTGCTGTGGATTTTGCAAATTGTACTTTACAACAAGCATGTGTTTGTGATAAACTAAGACTTGCATTTGACGAAGCAAACGGAACAGACATTCAAAATCTGGGAATTGATTTTGAGATTTTTGGAAAGAATAATCTTTTTGACTCGTCAAAAGAACATGCAAAAGCAATTGATGTCTTACTTGAACAAGCAAAAGGATTGAAAAGCAATCTGGAAGCAAACTCAAAGTCTTTGGATGATACGGACATTCAGGCATTCATGCAAAGTCTTGACAGCAGGATCAAAAATTTGAAGAAAATTATTGCTTTTTTAAATGTTCAATAATTTGAAGGAGATTTTTTATGCAGATGAAAGAAATGCTCGAGTATCAAAAACTCGACAGTAAAATCAAAAAAATCGAGAATGAAATCAGAAACAGTGAAGACAGAAAAAATGCATCAAAAATGCAGGATTACCTTCGTGACAGTCAAGCAAAGCTTGTGAAGCTTGAAGAACAATCAGAAAAACTTGTGAAGCTTCAAAAAAAAAGCTGTGGAAACATACAACGAATTTGTTCAAAAGCTTGAAACAGTGATTAAAGAAAATGCCAGCACACCGGCTGAGGTTTCAGCACAAATGGAAAAGCTCAACAGTTTTCACGCTGTTTGTGTTAAGCTTGAAAAAGATATTGAGAGTTTGAGGGTGAGTCTTGAAAGGGTTTCTTCTGATTTTGATTCAATTATGAAAAATTCAAAAACTGCAAAAGGGAACTTTGAGGTTTATAAAAACCGCTTCAATGAGTTTAAAAAATCAAGAGAGCCAGAAATTGCAGAACTTGCAGCTGAGCGAGATAGACTCGCAAAATCCATTGATTCAATGCTTATGGAAAAGTACAAGCAAAAGGTTGAGTCAAAAGTTCCAGTTTTTGTTCCAAGCACCAACAATACCTGTGGGGGGTGCAGGATGGAAATTTCTGGATCAAAGATGAAGAGTCTTAAAGAAAATGGGATTATTGAGTGTGAGAATTGTGGACGTATAATTTACCTGGCGTGATTTCACACACATAACTGCATAACTTCAAAAAAACAAGACAGTGCAATACGGCAAGTATGGCCCGTGCCTTGTTTTTTTTATTGTTCATTGTTCTGCATGTGAACTGACGCCAGGTAATGTGTGAGTAATTAGATTTTGAACAAACTACATCAGAATGTCAAAAAAATCCAGACAGTTACATACTTAGGTATGTGCCTGCCTGGTATTTTTTTTTGTTCCTTGTATTTTGCTCAAATTTTAGGCTAAACATTGTGCAGGAGAGAGGTGTGTTTTTGCATTGTTTTTTATTGTTCTTTGATCTGTGAGTAAACTGACGCTGAGTAATGATTGGAGTAAAACGACACCGTTGTTTAAAGGCACGCCAAAGAGAGTTTGGTGACTTTTTTAAGGAGTGTTTTGTGACATTTTAAGTGGTGGTGATAAATGGTGTATTTTGAATCATAAGATAACAGTAAATGAAAAGAAATGGTTGGGGTTTTGTTGTTCAAAATGCACTCGCAATTGTGGGGGCAATTGTTGGGATTGGTTTTGTGTCTGGGAAAGAAATTGTTACATTCTTTTTCAAATTTCAGGGGTTGGGCTTTTTGCTTGCAGGACTTTCTTGTTTTGGACTTTTTTTGTGTGTGGTTTTTATGGCAAAAAAAGATTCAAACGATCGTCGGCGACGATGCACAAACATGTATTTTTTTGGAAAAGAAAAATGCAACAATGAAATAATTTGTGGTCAAAAAAACTGCAAATTTGACGCAAAATTAATGAAAAATGGCACTAGTTTTTGCAAAAATAATAAAAATTTTGCACAAATACGTAATTGTATTATTGGTTGTTTTCAGGTTGTGATAAGTGGTTGCATGATTGCTGGAATTTTTGATCTTGTGGATCAAGTTTTTGAATCGAATTATTTTTTGAAATTTGCAATAGTTGTTATTTTGCTTATTGTGATATTTGTTTTGCTGATGTGTTTGTCTGGTGGTGTTTTGAAGCTTTCTGGCATTATGACTTTTGTTTTGATTTCTGTCATGGCCGTAACTCTTGTGATTGGATTTGTTAATGCGAGTAACGATGAAATAATTTATATTTTTGATGGCTCAAAAAGTAATGTTTTTGGTGGGGTTTGGTCATGTGTTTTTTATGTTTCAATGAATGTTTTATCATGCACCGGTGTGATTGAAAATGTGAAGAAAAAAAGTAGATCAATGAAGCAAGTTTTTGGTGTTGGTGCGATTGCAAGCGTTATTCTGTTTTTAATGATTTTTTTGATAATTTCAATTTATGATATTTATCCAACTCTTGTGATTGAAACAATGCCATTGCTTGCGCTTGCAAGGATGACTGGCGGATGGTTATATTCACTATATTTCTGCGCTCTTTTTGTTGGGTCTGTTCTTGCACTTTTGTCTGTTTGTTATTCTTCGATTGTTTCCTTTGGTTTTGAAAACAAAGTTGATTCGAAAAAAGTTGGGGGTGTTTTGGTTGTTGGTTTTTTGATTTCGCTTGCTGGTTTTGATTTTTTAATTGATTATATTTATCCATTGATTGGCTTGTTGTTTTTGATTTTGAGTGTTTTAAATTATTTATTCATGTTTTTAAAAACTGCAAAATGATTGCGATTAATACAAAAAACCGCTATTTTAATTTCAAAATTATTATTTTTTGTGATTTGGTTTAATTTTTTATTTTGGTAAAACAAGTCTGTTTTGTGCATAAATTTACATCTTTAAATTTAAAATAAATTTAGGGAAACCCTTGAATTTGTTTGGAGAAAAAATTTCATCATGTTATTATATTAATATAATAATTTCTTTCGCCAATCAAGGAGAGAATGATTTTGCACAAGGCTTTGTTATATGTTGTTGCTTCAAAGTTTTTCTTTTTGTGATTGTTGTGAGAGGTTTAAATTCAAGGGAAGTGAACTCATGAAAAACAAGGAACAAAAGAAACGAATCAAAAACAAAGGGAAAATGTCGAAACTTGCCAGAGCAATGATTATCATTGGTCTGATTTTGGCTGTTGCTGGAATTGCTGTTGGAATTTATTTTTTGCTGCGAACTCCTGACAGGGATTCAGATGCTCCTGTTCTTCCACCTGAACAGCAAGAGTGGGTGGATGCGATTATTGATTCAAACAATGTTCCTGCTGATCTCACGGAGCAATCTTTTGTTTTGCCTTCAGCTGGGGCTTATGGTGAAGAAATTGAGCTTTCAGATGTTGTGTTTGTTTCAAACGAGTATATTGTTGTTGAAACTGCTTCTGGAAAAGTTTTGTTCATTCGTGACGAGTCAAACGACTTGACTGGTGGTGAACCAATCATTGTGGATTCGTTTGTGTCTGATGATCTGGATGTTTGTTATGATGACGTTTTGAGCATTTATGGCAAATATGCACTTGTTTCATGTTCTGTTCATGACAAGTCTTTTGTTGTTGATATTGATTCACGCGAAGTCTTGTGTGATGTGTCAGATTTTACTAAAGTTGAGTTTAAAA
>JAFTJJ010000087.1 GCA_017456465.1 Clostridia bacterium
AAACTTCTTTCGTGACAACACTCGAGAATTCACCAGGAACACCAACAAACAACTCCGAAATCTTGACACCCGATGATGTTTCTGCATTTGAAACCGAAAGACCGATTGCAAACTTGAGTTGTTCAGGCTCCAAAAATGCCCCGTCTGCAAATCCTGCATAGTCCGCAGTTCCCTTGCCCTTGATTCTGAAAGTTCCATTAACGCCCCTTTCACCAACAAGCGTTGTGATTGAACTTGAACCAATATCCAAAATTGCAATATCCTTTTTTGCCATGAGCAACCTCTTTTGTTTTTAGTTTTTGCCAAAACTTCAGAAAATTTGTAACATGATTTTTTCACCAAACATGCAAAATGCTGACAATTTTAGCCTTTTACTTAACTTTAAGTATAAATATAACATAAACGCGTGTCAAACAACTTTGAACAATAATTTAAGTATAATTAAAAAAAACTAGGCAATTTCTTTCATTCTGCCTAGTTTGTCTGATCATTTCATTTTTTTCAAGTGTGACGAGCGATTGAAATCAAACTCAAACTTCCTCACCTTGATAACGCACAAAAACCCTTTCGTTCATGCCAGGAACAAAATTTGCCCCAACCTCAAACTCAAGATCTGACTTGAATTCATAGTTGATGTCATCATCTTCAAATGTTGAATCATACAAGAAATATGCAGCATACACTTTTTCTTTGATGTAATCAAACCCAGAAATAAGGATTTTTGCACCAGCCTCATTGTCTCTGTCATTGAGCACGACAACAAGCTTTTTGTTCGATAAATCCACAGTTATGTCAGACATAACACTCGATGGGGACTGGTTTTTCCCAAAGATTCCATCAAGCACTCCCACCAGACATTTTGCAGACTCTGTGTCGTCCACAAAACTTCCTTCCACAAGAGTTTCAAACTCTGCTCCATGCACAATCGGAAGATCACGATAAAGCTCATCTCCGAGCTGTGAACTTGATGTGAGAACGTCAAGAACTTTCATGTCAATGTCCAAAACATACCACATGTTTGAGTCGTTTTTGTCTTCCACAATCACCTCTGGAACTCTGCCAGAAACATAAATTGTCATTTTGTTTGGGAATTTCCTCACCATCTTTTCAACCTTGAGATAAGGAAATGCTTTTTCAATTTTTGCTTGGTTTTCTTCATAAGATGTGAAAAGCATGTTTGAACCATAATTGAAATCAGCACTCTTGATGATGTCTTCATCGCTTGCCAAAACTCTGGACTCAACAATTTCAGAGTTCTTCAAAACCTCAATTGAAACATTCCTCAAATTAAATAATGCTGAAAGTGTGCCGATCAAAATGATCACCACTGCCACAATACTGCAAATAATTATGATTCTTCTCTTTTTCATACCTTAACTTCTCTTAATGTTCGCTCCAAGTGCCAAAAGCTTTTCGTCCAAATTTTCATATCCACGGTCAACAAAGTGCGCGTTTGAAACAATTGTTGTTCCACGAGCCGCCAGTCCCGCAAGCACAAGCGCTGCTCCGCCCCTGAGGTCTCCCGCCGAAACTTCAGCCCCATGCAGGTTTCTTTTGCCAACAATGAAAACCATTCGCCCCTTGACCCAAACATTCGCCCCCATTTTTGCAAGCTCTGGAACATGCTTGAATCTTGTTTCAAACAAATTCTCTGTCACAATGCTTGTCCCGCTTGAAATTGTTTCAAGAGCCACCATTTGTGCTTGCAAATCTGTTGGGAAACCTGGGTATGGCTGTGTTTCAATGCTTTGGCATGATGTTGGACGCTTGTTGCATTCTATATATATATTATCACTATTTACCTCAACTTTGCAACCAGAATTGTGAAGTTTTGTAATTAAAGAATAAACATGTTCACTATTACAGTTCGTGAGCCTCACTTTTCCCTTTGTCATCGCTGTTCCAATCATGAATGTTCCAGCGACAATTCTGTCAGACATTGGCCTGAACTCTGTTCCATGAAGCTTCTTTACTCCCTGAATCTCAATAGTACTAGTTCCTGCCCCATAAATTTTTCCGCCCATACTATTAATAAACCGAGCAAGGTCAACAATCTCAGGCTCTCTCGCTGCATTCAAAATAGTTGTCCTTCCTTTTGAGAGAACACTTGCCATCATGATGTTTTCCGTTGCTCCCACCGATGGAAAGTCAAGATGCACAATCCCACACTTCATTCTTTCAGTTTCACAGTTTATATATCCATGTGTTTCTTCAACTTTGACTCCAAGTGACTTGAGGCCCGAAAGATGCAGATCAATTGGCCGCGATCCAATGTCACACCCCCCAGGATATGCCACTCTCGCTTTCTTGTGACGAGCCAAAAGTGGCCCAAGCATAAAGATTGATGACCTGATCTCACTTTCAAGCTCTTTGGGAATTTCAAAATGCTCAAGTGAAGAGTTGTTGATGATCGCATTGTTGCCCTCAAGCACCACACTTGAGCCCATTTGCTTCAAAATGTCCAGCATCTTGAGCGCATCACTTATCATTGGAATGTTTTTAATCACCACAGTCTCGTCAGAAAGTATTGACCCAGCGATGATCGGAAGTGTCGCATTTTTTGAAGTGTCAATCTCAAGCTCACCTGTGAGCCTGTTTCCACCAATAATTTCAAAAGAATTCATATTTCATCTCGCTCCGTAAAATATTGTCACATTTTATTGTATGATCAAAGATGAAATTTTGCGAAAAAAAAGCCCCCTTTTCAAGTCGTTTTTTATAAATTTTCACATAAAAAAAGAGCAAATTTATTGCTCTTTTTCTCTGTTTGGCTGCAATTCAAGTTCAAACTCTTTTCCCGCTGCCAACCTAATTATTTTCACGTCTTTGAGGGCTTGTTCAAAATAGTCAATAACTTCGTCAGTCACACAGTGCCCTAAATATAATTCTTTAATGCTGTTTTTCTTGAAATATTCTATGGTTTTGTCTATCTTATTTTTTTGTTTTTCCAGCTTTCTTAAATGAAATCCACCAAAAACACCAAAAATTTTATCTTCTCCAGTAACTCGCTTTGCGTGTTCAATCGTGTTGCAAACACCCCTGTGTCCACAACCAGTCATAACAAACAACCCTTGATCTGTTTTGATCGCAACACCAGAATCATCCTCAGTCAAATCAGTTTGAGTCAACCCTTCATCCAAAGTTGTGGAAAAATTCCCATCCATTTCAAAATCAACAAGCATCGGGATTTCTCCCAAAAAATAACAATTTGGCAAAAATTCCAAAGATTTTGATGTTGCCAAAACTTTATGCCTATCTTTCAATTGCTTTTCAGTCACTGGCAAACCAACATATTCTTGTTTTCGAATCGACCATCTGTTTTTAAATGCATCTGGATGCAAAATAACATTCAAACCATCTTTCAAATAAGGTATGCCATTTGTATGATCACTGTGACCATGCGTCAACACAAGGGTGTCAACTTTAGACAAATCAATCCCCATCAGTGAAGCATTTTTCAAAAATAAGTCAGAATAACCCGTATCAAGCAAAAATTTTTTTCCAAAAACTTCCACCAAAACAGATAACCCACTTTCTCCTTTGAATTGGCAATTGTCTCTATTTTCAGAAAGTATTTTTAAATTGATCATACTTTTTCTCCTACGATGAAATTATAGCATAAAAAAACAAAAATGCATACACTTTTATTTCAATTTGTACACATTTTAATTAATAAATTTTTAAATTTTACTTTTTTGGTCGCAGGGGTTAGTTTTGTTATTAGACAAGGCTCGGCAAAAATTCAAGACAGGAGTTTACTAATGCGTAAATGACTGGTTTGAATTTTTAGACAGAAACGCAGTCTAATGGCGGAAATCACCCCTGCGAGATTGCCTGTCAACATTCAACACAACCTCAATCGCACTCATGAAAACAAGCAAACTTGCCCAAGCCAGCACCATTCGGGGTCCCCGAAAAGTTTTTATTATTAAAAACTTTATGGGGAGAGGAAAAACCGAGCAATAAAAAATAGTGTAAATTTCAAAATTTACACTATTACACTAAGCGAGAGTTTTGACGCCGGAAGTGGAAGTCCTGCCCTCGGCGCTCAAGCCCCTTGAACATCAGTGTTGCATCATAAATTCTCCATGAGTTTTTGCAATAGTTCTTTTGCTTTTGATGGGAAACATCCATCACCATCCGGTCCAATATTCACCAAATAATTAATTTGCAGATTATCACACTTATTTTTATTACTTCTCAGTTGTTTCAAATCTTTCCAGATTGGATATTTAGTGTATCCCCAAGATTGATTTAACGTTTGACATACTTCATATAAACCATACTTTGAATGTTTTATGCCATTAATATCATTATTTGTTGAATTTACTGTTTGTAACTCTTCTTTAGAAGCAGGGATTTCATTATCTCCAAAAGAAACATAATCATATTTGCCATTACCAAGCCTTGAATTAATTAAACAATTGGGCTGATAAGTTTTGACAATATCATAAATTTCTTTACTTTGTGATTTTGAAAGCGTAAAAGGCACATCAAACCAAGCAATCGATATTTCACCATAATTTGTCATTAATTCTTTAATTTGTGGCAAACATTTTTCTTTAAAATAAACATAAAAATTTTTATCTGCGTTATCAAAATCCCAATCATTAGCCCATGCCGTTCCTGCACAATCAACCACTGGCGTTTTATAACCGCCACCATCTTTTTCGTGCCAATCCAAGTCTTGAGAATAATATAATCCGAGTTTTATATCTTGCTTTTTGCACTCTTCTGCCAACTCCCTTAAAACATCTCGCTTAAAATTGGTTTGTTTAACAATATTATAATCACTAACTTTTGAATCAAACATTGCAAAACCATCGTGATGTTTTGTTGTAAAAACCATATATTTAAACCCACAATTTTTTGCAAAAGTCACCCACTCTTCCGCATTGAATTTTATAGGATTAAATTCTTTTGCCATATTCCCCATTTCTTCATTGCTAATTCTTAAATTGGATTGAATCCACTCTGCATAGTTTCCACATCTCCTGCCTTTATATTCTCCGCCCAGCACTGAGTATAAGCCAAAGTGTATAAACAGTCCGTATTTTGCTTCTTTGAACCAGTCGAAATTTTTCATAGTGTTAAATACCTCTTTTCAAAGTATAACATAAAAAAAGAAAAGCGCATAATACTTGTATGCACTTTATAAATTTAAATTTCAGCATTCCTACTCTGCCTGTCAACATTCAAAACCACCCCAATCGCACTCATGAAAACTAAAAGCGAAGT
>JAFTJJ010000088.1 GCA_017456465.1 Clostridia bacterium
AAATTAGCAAAGTCAAAGGGAATCACTTTTTCTCCTTCTGAGTTACAACTTTTGATGGAAACAGTACGAAAATACACTTCACCAGAAGAGTTAAAAAAAGTAGATGATCTAATCAAAAAGGCGCCACATTAAGTGGCGCCTTCTTTTTATGGTTTTACAACAATATTAACAATTCTTCCAGGAACATAAATTTCTTTTACAATCGTTCCATTCAATTTGTCACCAAGGGCTTCTTTTGCCTTTGCGATTGCACTGTCTTTTTCCTCATCCTTGCTAATCTTTACTTGTGCTTTTGTCTTACCATTGAGCTGAACAGCGATTTCAATTTCATCATCTATGGTAAGTTCTTCCACATAGGTTGGCCAAGCCTCATAAGCAATGGTAGCATCATGGCCAAGAATCTGCCAAAGTTCTTCGCCTACAAATGGACAAATACAGCTGAACATTTTCACAAAACCTTCTGCATACTCTTTAGGACAAGTACCAACTTTGTAAAGCAAATTCATGAAAATCATCATCTGGCTGATTGCGGTGTTAAAGCCCAGAACTTCAAAGTCCTTTGTAACCTTCTTTACAGTCTGATGATACACTTTTGTAATCTCATCCTTATTGGCATCTGAGATATTCGCTTCTTCGGTGAAGAAATTCCACACTCTTGTAATAAATCTTCGTGCACCATCTACACCGCTTGGATTCCAAGGTTTAGAAACCTCAATAGGTCCCATGAACATCTCATACAGTCTCAAGGTGTCTGCGCCATAATCTCTTACGATATCACTTGGGTTAACAACAAATTCTGGGAATCTCTTACCCATCTTAATTCCATTTGCGCCCAAAATCATGCCCTGATGTACCAATTTTTTGAATGGTTCTTTCACTGGAGACAGACCTTTATCATACAGGTATCTGTTCCAGATACGAGAATACATCAAGTGTCCAACTGCATGTTCTGGTCCACCTACATAAAGATCAACTGGCATCCAATGCTTAAGCAACTCTTGATTTGCAAATTCATCCTCGTTTTCTGGATCAATATATCTGAGGAAATACCAGCTAGATCCTGCACTTCCTGGCATGGTGGAAGTCTCTCTTTTACCGACAACACCATTATGGTTATACTGTTTCCACTCAACTGCATTTTCAAGTGGAGCCTTACCACCCTTACCTTTATAATCTTCCAATTCTGGAAGCACCAAAGGAAGTTCTTCATCTGCAAGAACATGAATACTTCCATCTTCCAAATATACAACTGGAACTGGTTCACCCCAGTATCTCTGTCTAGCAAAAATCCACTCGCGGAAATGGTAATTTACCTTTCTTCTGGCAATTCCCATTCCTTCCAGTTGTTGTGTGATTGCTTCTTTTGCTTCTTCTACAGTGAGGCCTGTAAACTCTTCAGAGTTCATCAGTTTAAAGCCCTTGCCAAGGTAATCGCCTTTTTCAAAAGCACATTCACTGACATCTCTTCCCTCAATAACCTGAATCATAGGGATGTTGTGAACAATAGCGTATTCAAAGTCTCTCTGATCATGAGAAGGAACTGCCATAACAGCACCTGTGCCATAACTTGCAAGTACAAAATCACCAATAAATACTGGAACCTCTTTGCCGTTTACAGGGTTGATTGCATAAATACCCTTGAGCATACAACCAGACTTGGTCTTGTTCAGTTCAGTGCGGTCCATATCATTTTTCTTAAGAGTTTCTGCAATATAAGCCTCTACTTCCTCTTTGTTCTCGATTCGAGGCATCAGTTCTTTTACAAGCTGTCCATCTGGAGCAAGTACCATAAA
>JAFTJJ010000089.1 GCA_017456465.1 Clostridia bacterium
GATGAGATTGATGCTGTTGGCCGTCAACGCGGTGCTGGACTTGGTGGTGGAAACGATGAAAGAGAACAAACACTCAATCAGCTTTTGGTTCAAATGGATGGATTTGAAGAAAATGAAAACATCATTGTTATGGCAGCAACAAACAGGGCAGATATTTTGGATCCTGCACTCATGAGACCGGGAAGATTTGATAGGCAAATTTACATTAATGTTCCAGATGTTCGTGGTAGGGAAGAAATTTTGAAGGTTCATTCACGAAACAAACCATTTTCAAGCGATGTCAACTTCAAGCATATTGCGAGAATAACAAGTGGATTTACTGGTGCTGATCTTGAGAATCTCTTGAATGAATCAGCAATATTTGCTGCAAGAGCAAATAGAAAAGAAATTACACAAGAAGACATCAATAATGGAATTGTCAAAGTTGCTGTTGGACCACAGAAAAAGAGCTTGATTATTTCGGAAAGAGATAAAAATATCACAGCTTTTCATGAGGCTGGGCATGCTGTTGTTGGAAAGTTTGTTAAAAATAATAATCCAGTTCATGAAGTTTCAATCATTCCTCGCGGAGGTGCTGCTGGATACACGCTCACACGACCAGACAAAGATGATAATCATGTAACAAAGGGTATGCTTTTGGATCAAATCAGCATGCTGCTTGCGGGTCGCATGGCTGAAACACTCTTTTTGGATGACATAACGACAGGAGCATCAAGCGATCTTCAGAGAGCAACGAGTCTTGCTCGTCATATGGTAGTTGATTATGGAATGAGCGAAGCTGTTGGGCTTGTTAATATGGGCAGTCAAACAGAAGTGTTTATTGGCAGGGATTATCAAACCAAGGTTAATTACAGTGACAAGGAAGCATCGATTATTGATGCAGAAATAAGAAAAATAATTGATGAATGTTCAGAAGTCGCTCGAAACATTTTGTCAAAGAAGGCTGGTGTTGTCAAAAACATGGTTGAAGTCCTTCTTCAAAAAGAAACTATTTATTCTGACGAAGTTGATATGCTCATTGATGGAAAATCTGCCGATAAAGTTATTGCGTTTATGGATAATAAACAAAATAAAGATAAAGGCGAAAGCAAAGAAAAATCTGTTGATGAAATTTTGGCAATGGCGGAAGAAAGAGCAATAGCAAAGAATTCTCAATCTGCAGAAAAATCTGCGAATGACACCAATGTTTCACATGAAACAGTGGATGAAAGAGGAAGCAAAAAAACGACGCGCAAAACTACAGCAAAAAAGTCAACAGTGTCAAAAACAACAAGCAAAAAGGCGTCTTCAACAAAACAAAAGAAAACAAAAAAAGAAGATGATGAAGAATAATGAATCTTAAAAAATTTAGTACATTTGCTTCAGTTATAATTGCTGCAATAATTGTAATGATAGTGGTGTTTGGTTTTATTGTAATTCCTGCGCCATTCAATATTTCTGAAGATCCAGCAACTATAACGGTGTATGATCAAACACAATCATCACTTGGAAAGACAATTACAAAGTCAAATTCGGAAAAACAAAATTACGAGAAAATATTGAATGCATTTGTTCAAACAACAAATTTAACTGTTTTTGAAAGAGCTTTTTCGGGTGTGAATATTTATTCAAAACCAACACAGGACATTGAACAGAAACAACCAACATGGGCAAGTGTTAAAAACAAAGAAGTAACAATTGAACTTTCATTCTCGAGCAAACAGTCAATAATTGTTTCTATTAATGGAAATACAAAACAAATTGATTTTTACGGACTGGCTTTTGTTATTGAAAACAATTGGTTTGTGCATGATGTTGTTATTTATTACAAAACAACAAGTTCAGGAACATACACGTCATCTCCAATCATCATTGGAGCAAACACAAAAAAGCTTTATAATGTAATTACTTCATTGAATTATAACTAATAAAAAGCACCGAATTATCGGTGCTTTTTTATTAGTGTGTTTTAATTAAACATTGAATCTGAAGAGCATTACGTCACCATCTTGGACAACATAATCTTTTCCTTCGACTCTTACTTTTCCTTTTTCTTTTGCTCCCACGAGACCGCCACATTCGAGAAGTGTATCATATGAAACGACTTCTGCTCTAATGAATCCCTTATCAAAATCGTTGTGAATCTTTCCAGCTGCAACTGGTGCCTTTGTTCCTTTTGTGATTGTCCAAGCTCTGCATTCTTTTTCACCAGCAGTCAGAAACGAAATTTGACCAAGTAACTTGTAGCCGAGTTTAATTATCCTGTCAAGACCACTGTCTTTGAGTCCAAGATCTTCAAGGAACATTTGTCTTTCATCAGGCTCAAGTTCTGTTAGTTCTTGTTCAACTTTTGCACTGATTACGAGAACTTCAGCTTTTTCATCATGTGCAAAGGTTTTTACTTGGCGAACATAGTCAATATCATTTTCATTTTTTGAAATGTCACTTTCTGAAATATTGCAAGCATAAATTACAGGTTTTGTTGTCAGCAAAAAAAGTGAGTTGACAAATTTCTTTTCTTCTTCTGTAAAGAAAATTGTTCTTGCTGGCTTTCCCGCATTTAAGGTTTCCAAAAGTTTGTTTAAAATAGTGAGTTCATCTTTTGCGTCTTTGTCTCCCTGCTTGATGCGTTTTTCTGCTTTTTCAATGTATTTTTGTACGCTTTCCAGATCGGCGAGTGAAAGTTCCATATTGATTGTTTCAATGTCTCTGATTGGATCAACAGATCCTTCCACATGTGTGATATTGGGATCGTCGAAACATCTCACAACATGAACAATTGCTTCACACTCTCTGATGGATGCCAAAAATTTATTTCCAAGCCCCTCACCTCTTGAAGCTCCTTTTACAAGGCCTGCAATATCAACGAATTTAAGCAATGCATAAGTCGTTTTTTTTGTGTTGTAAAGTTCAGATAATTTGTCAAGTCGTTCATCAGGAACTGGAACAACTCCTTCGTTTGGTTCAATTGTGCAAAACGGATAGTTTGCGCTTTCAGCTCCTGCTTTTGTGATTGCATTGAAAAGTGTACTTTTGCCGACATTTGGCAAACCAACAACTCCAAGTTCCATAGAATTTTCTCCTTTATTACTTTATTATACATACTTTTTTCTAAAAAACAAATAGTTTGGTTATTATTTATTGGTGAAAACATAAAATTAAATAAAGGAGACATATATGAGTTTACTTCATGCAATAATTTTGGGAATTGTTCAGGGGATTACTGAGTTTTTGCCAATCTCAAGCAGTGGGCATTTGCTGTTGGTCGAATATCTTTTTGGAATTGAAGAGGGAAATTTATTTTTTAATATATTGTTACATTTGGCATCATTACTTGCTGTGGTGATCGTAATGAGAAATGAACTTGGTAAACTTCTGAAAAAGCCATTTTCAAAGCAAACTCTAACTATTGTTGTTTGTTGTGTTGTAACTGTCATCATGGTTTTGTTCTTGAGTTTTACGACAGACAAATTCACAAGTATTGGATATCTTGGGTTTGGATTTTTTGCTTCTGCAGTGTTGATACTTATCACTCATTTTAAAGCAAAGTTCAACGACAAGAAGGTTTTGTTAAAACGAGATATTGGTTATGCTGATGCTGTAATTATTGGCATTACACAAGGTCTTGCAACACTTCCGGGTGTGTCTAGGTCTGGAACAACAATAAGCACAGCTTTGCTTCTTAATAATAGCAAAGAATCATCTGCGAATTTCAGTTTTTTAATTAGTATTCCAATAATTATTGGTGCCATGATATTCGATATAGTGAAAGAAGGTGGGGAGTCGATAGCAAATGTTTCAGCAGCTAATTGTATTGTTGGTTTTGTTGCATCATTTGTGATGGCGCTTCTAAGCATCAAGTGGATGTACAGTATTATAAAAAAACGAAGTTGGATTGGATTTAGTATTTATCTTTTTGTACTTTCGGCTGTTGTTCTGTTGAATCAATATGTTCTTATGTGGATATAGTAAAAAATCTCTAACATATAGGTTAGAGATTTTTTGAAAATTGCTTATCTTATGAACAGCTTTTTTCTTTTGTTGACTTTGAATCGGAATTCTTTTCGCCAACGCGTTTCGAACCACAATTCTTTTCAGAACATTTTTGTCGTTTTTCTGATTTCATGTTTATTCTCCTTTTTGATTTCTAATTTTAGTATGCGCTTTTTCAAATTTATTATTCAATGTTATGGAGTTTTTACTTTTCCATTTTCAACTAAGAAATGAAAATCAATTAATGATGGAAAATAATTTGATGCTGAAAATAGGATTAGTGTATGGTTTTTTTTAATTTTTAGCAAAACATTTTCAATATTTTTTAATTCTTGTTTGCTCAGCCCAATTGGCAATTCATAAATCATAATAATTTCACTGCTTGTGAGCAAGCATCGTGCAATTCCAATCATAAAACGAATGTAAGGGGAAACAAGATCCTTATCTTTGAGAAGATTTGTTTCGAGTTTATTTGGGAGGTTGAAAAGCTGTTCATCAATTTTTAGATATTTGAAAATATTTCTTATATCTTTTATGTTTTTGTTTACATATCGAAGATTATTAATAATTGAGTCATTAAAGAAAAAAGGGGATCGTGTGACATAACTTATATTTTTTGAGTATGTTTCAGTATCGAAATCATAGATGTTAATAGTGTCGAAAGTAATGGTTCCTGTGGTTGGTCGAATTTCCCTTTTTAGCATGTAAAAAATTGATCTTTTCCCACATCCCTTAACACCTTGAAAGAGAACAAAACTGTTACTTTTAATTTGAAAAGATGTTTTTTCCAGCTTTCCAAAAAGATTTGTGTTTTGTGATTGATGTGGATCAAAAGAGATATTTGTGAATGATGCGGATCCATTGATTTCATTTGTGCAGTTATTTCCAAAATCAATAATGTCCTTTTCACTCATGTCCATGATTGTCTTTATTCTTAGGGCAGAAATCTTTGCAATGTTGAGATCACTAAAAACAGACAGAAAGCTAAAGAAGTTGAGTATTGTTGAAGCCAAGTATGGTGTGATGATAAGATAGACTGTGAGAGAAAGAGTGTAGTTTTTTAACAATGAAAACAAATAAAAAGTTACAGCAAAGATCATTATTTTCCAAAAGAAAAACACATATTTTTCTGCAAAAAGTTTTATTATATGTTCTTTTTTATAGTTTTTGATGATATTTTTTACAGAATCAGAATATTTATTTTGAAGCTTTGATATAAGATTTAAATCTGTGGATAAATTTCTTCCATCAACCACGTCTCCGAAATTTTCAAGCAATTCATCTCTTGCATTTTGCAATTTGTGTGTTTGCCTCGCTCGGTACAAATTTATGATTGAATAAATTAAAAATGAAAAAGTGGCAATTGCAAAACAAAATAATCCAACGATGAAATTATAGTAAAAAATAAAACAGAGCATTGTGATTGAGGTAATTAAATATGTAATTTTTTGTGACAATTGGTTTGTGAATTCTGCCATACTTATCAAATTGGTACTGAGAATATTAACCATTTTTTCTTTTGAATTTTGTTTTAAACTCTCATTGTCGGTATGAAGGATTTTTTGAAAAATTGAGCTGTGTATGTTGTTGTAAATATGGCCAAGTTGTTTTGGATAAAGAATATAATTTATATTCCAAAACACAAAACATAATATTAAAGCAACAATGCTCAAAATTAAATATTTGATGGCATTGTCATAATCAAACACACTTAAAGAACCAATCAAACTGGCTGAGAGGATTGTTAAAATTAATTCAAGAACAGCAGGAATAATTGCAGTGACAAATTGCCACAAGAAAAGAGATTTTTTGGGATTTGTTACTGATTTCCAAATTTTGATGTCGTGAATGTATCTCATAGTTAATAATAATATTAACAATGTGAGAGATTTTTATGTAAATAAAAAAGACAACAGAAATGTTGTCTTGAAAAAATTTTAACCAATCATGAAAATCGGTTTTGCTCTAAGTTTGTTTCTGTCCATTCGGAATCCTTCAATTGATCCATCTGCTGAAACCTTGATTGAAATTCCGTAGTTTGAAAGAGTTTTTGCTGCAGCAAGTCTTCCTCCGCCAAGGCTGCCAGCTTCGATCTTGATGATTGCGCCGACTGCGAGGATGTTCCCTTCATAATCAATAATTGTTGCACCATCAATCCCCAAAAGCTCAAGTCTGAGTTTTCTGTCAAGATCCTGAAATTTTCTTCCGTTGATGATTTTGATCAAATTTGCAGTTTTGATGCATTTTTCTTGAGTGACAAATTGGTCATAAGAAGGAATTTCAGAATCCCATTCATCAACGACTCTAAAGAATGACTGATTAATGTTTTCTTGTTCAATGTAATCATAACAATCTTTGAACAGGACATCTGTTGCATTGATGTGTTTAAGGACATTGAATTTGTCTCCACTGTTGACGTGAACAATACAACCTCCATCTTTTGAAAAGCTTAAATCAAGAGCAGAGAGGTAGATTGCACGTCTGACTTCTTCAACTTCATCAGACCTGTCTGAGAGTTTTCCAATTATTTCATCATGTGAAAAGCTAACCCACTTTCCATTGCGTTTTGCAAAAAGTAAATTTTTATCTTTAAAGATCAAAATGTCACCACCTGCGATTAGGCTGATTCCAATTTTTGATCCATTACAGAGATTGGCGATTCTTAAGTGGCTGTAAGGTGCAAGAAGTCCCTGATTTTCATTTCGTGGAAGTGCAATGTAGCTGGTGAGATATCCATCTCTTGAAATTTCCATGCATGTGTTTTCACCATCGGAAATCAGTGCCGAAAAATCACGATTAAGCATTTTTGTGATGTGTAAATTTGGGTTTGTTAGTTTTCCGCTTAATTTGTTTGTAAGAATAAAGCCAAAGGATATTTTTTTGCCTTCATAAGTTCTGAGTCCCCATTGGTTAATGCTTGTGATGAGTGTTGAAAGTGTTGAACTTGCTGATTTTGTCAAAGCTTTACAAATTGCTTTTTCAATTATTAATCCTTCAAGACCCTTTATAAAATCATCAGAAACCTTGTTATTGTAAATTGTACTAACTTCTTCAATGATTGATTTTACTAGAGATATTTCAAAAGTCTTGAAAGGTTGGACGCGTTTGATTACAAAACGATAAGAGTCATTGCGGTTGAATTTGACAAGAAGAGAGCCTCCTGTTCCCTGAGCGACGCATGCATCTCTTGGAGAAGATTCTTCTTCTCCAATGATATCTGAGCCGGTGAACATAGATAATATGTTGTCTTTAACAAAACTAAGGAAGCGTTCTTTTTTCATTGTTATCCCTGTCCTTTAAGGTAATTTTGAAAGTAATTTGAAGTAATGTTTTTTGAATTTTTTAATGTCAACATCAGTTACAACATTCATGTTTGGTGTATTTTCAAAATCAAATAAACACACACCAGTTCCGATGTTGTCAAAATACTTAACAAAACCATGAACTGGTTGAATATGGAAAATTTCTGGACAATCAATGGAAAAAATTGTGGCCGAATCACAGGTTGCAACGCCAAATTTTAATGCACGGTGTTTGTAATTTCTATATATTTTTTCAAGAACCTCACCTGTGTGATTTGTTGTCTTGGTTTTAAAAATATCAAAGTAATCCAAGAAAGCTTTTCTTCCAATTTCTGTTGGAACCATGAGAATGTCAATTCCACTTTTGAAAATTATTTCTGCAGATTCAGGATCGCTTGCAACATTGTATTCACTGTAAGGCTTTTGAGTGTCAAGTCTTTCTTCAATTGATCCACCCATAAAAATAATTTTTTTCAGTTTGTTTTTGATTTCTGGAAATTTCGTAATTGTGCTTGCAAGAGTTGTTGATGGCCCAAGATTAATGAAATGCAAATTTTCTGTTTCTTGTGCGATTCTAAAGATTTCATTTTCGGCAGGGCGCATTGAAAATTTCCTGTTGCCAGTTTCAAGAATGACACCACTGAGCCCATTTGTTCCATGTGCATTGTGAATTTGTGTTTGTCGTTTTTCTGATGGTAATGTCCCCAAAATGACAGGGATTTGTGGCGCTGAAGCAAGTTCGAGCACACCAATAGTGTTGTTTTCAAAGTGTTCAAGAGACGCGTTGCCATGTCCACACACGATGAGTTTTATTTCGAGGTTTTTGCTTGCAAGAGACATGAGGATTGCAACAGCATCATCAACGCCGGTGTCAACAGATAAAATAACAGGAATTTTCTTTTTCATACAATTATAATAACACGAAATATAATAAATTGTATATATTTTTTTGATAAAATATTTCAAATTTTTGCAAAATTTAGACAAAAGATTGCTAGAATGTTCAATATTTGTATATAATTGTTAATAATAAGTTCAGAAAATTGAAGAAGTGGAGATTTTTAATAATGAAGAGAAAAGTTTGTAAAAGTCATTTGTGTGAAAGTTGTATGCATCTTTTTGAAGAGCAAGGCAAGCAATTTCAAAGTTGTGATTTTGATTGTTTATCTTCAACCAATGATGAAGATATTGAGCTTGTTTGCTCAAGTTGTGGAACATATATTGGGATGTGTGATGAAGTAAAAAACTTGAAAAGAACGCAAGCAACTTTAGTTAAAAGTGCTCTTCAAAATCCCAAAGTAACGGTTGTTGGTTATACGGCACCATCAGTGAGGGCTTCAATTTCTGAAATGTTTGGTGAAGGTGAGGTTGAAGATGCCCAAGGGAAAGTTGTTGCAGCATTGAGACTGCTTGGATTTGATGTTGTTTTTGACATGAATGTTGCGGCTGATTTTACGGTTGTGGAAGAGGCTCATGAGTTTGTGAAAAGACTTAAAGAGAACAAAAACCTTCCAATGATGACGAGTTGTTGCCCAGGATGGGTTAATTATGTTACGAAATTTTGGAAAGAATTTATTCCAAACTTGTCAACATGTAAAAGTCCGCAGCAAATGTTTGGGGCTCTTATTAATAATTATTTTTCAAAAAGTATTGGGAAAAAATCAACAGATTTGTTTGTTGTTTCAATTGTTCCATGCGTTGCAAAAAAACTTGAAGCAAAGCAGGCGGGGATTAACAGTAATGTTGGTTTTGATGTGGATGCCGCAATCACAACAACTGAACTTGTTGAGATGATTCAAAAAGCAAAAATTAATTTTGATTTACTTGAGCCTTCAAACTTTGACACCTTTTTTGGATCTGCCAGTGGTGCAGGCACTATTTTTGGAAACACGGGAGGTGTGATGGAAGCTGTTCTTCGAACAGCAGGTGATTCGATTGATCAAACCGATGTTGATGCATCAATGTTTGAACTTGTGAGAGGACAAGAAGGCATCAGAAGACGAACAATTAAACTTGGTGGAAGGGACATCAACATTGCAGTTGTTTCGGGAATTATGAACGCAAAAGATCTTCTCGAAAACATTCGTTTGGGGAAAGAAAATCTTCACTTCATTGAAGTTATGGCTTGTCCTGGTGGATGTGTTGGAGGAGGTGGTCAGCCTCGGCATGATGTTGACAAAATCCCAGAATATGTAAAGAAAAGGGCAAAAGTTTTATATGACAGTGAACTTCAATTAAACACCAAGAAAGCTCATCGAAATCCTGCGGTATTGAAAATTTATGAAGATTATATTGGTGATATTGGTGGTGAGGAATCGATTAATCTTTTGCATCGCTATTATGATAACTTTGGAGAATGAGTAATTGTAATAAAACCAAGGAGTGCATTAATGAGTGATTATTTTTATACAAAATCAAAAATGTATTATGAGAACTATAAGTTAGGTAAGTTAACCCGAAAAGTTGGTAGTGTCATTAAAGATGGCAACAGGTATCTTGTAATTTTGAGAAATGGCAAAAGGCCAGTGTTTGCTGGTGGCAGTGTTGACGAGGGTGAAACAACAAGAGATGCAATAGTTCGAGAAGTTTTTGAAGAAACTGGTGCAAAGGTTATCAAACTTAAATATCTTGCAAGAGAATATTATTCTGTTGATTGGGAATTTGAGGGGATCACGTTTCCAAATAAAAGAGTTGAATATATATATCTTTGTAAAATCGAAAAAGGTGATTTCAACGTTCAAGGTTTGGAATGAGAATTTGATAAAGATACAACACTAAAATGGTGCACAGTAGAAGAGCTCGCAGATTTGGGGTTGTGGGGAAAAACACTCGAGCTTGTTAGAAAGATTGAAAGAGAAAATGTTAGAATATAAAAAATACACAATCTTATGTGATTGTGTATTTTTTGTTTTATTTATGAATATCTCGAGAAAAATATGCTTAATCAGCGTTTGTTGGAATTGTGATTCCAAAAATCTTTTCAAATGCCGCTGCTGTTTCTTGATCGATTGTTCCAGCTGTTAAGTTTTCTGCAACTTTTTGTGTAATTGCTGTTTTTGTTTGTTCATCAACTTTGTTTGCTATGTCAAGTTGTTGAATGATGTTTTCCTCGCCTTCAGCTGTGTCTTCATTGATTTTGTCAACGATGAAATCTTTAATGATTGTTGATTCTGCAATTGCATCAACCAAGGTTTCAACAGGTGTTACGCCATCATCATCTGGTGTTGTGAGATTGATTTGTCCACTTCCGTTGGTTGTGATTTTTTCTGACAAAGTAAACAATTCTTTTGTTGCTTCAACCTCATTTTTTATGGTTTCAGCATCAGCTGCAGCAATGTCGTTCATGATTCCAGAAACCATTTCAGCAGTTCCCGCATCAAGTCCAAATGTTTCAGTGAGCTTTTCTTCCGTTAGAACTTCCTCAACAAGTGTCTGAACCATGTCATTTGAAACAATGTTCTCAAACAAATCAGTTAAGTTTTCTGTTGAAATGTTTGCAAGACCTTCTTGGATTTCTGTAACAATGTCTTTTGTTGTGTTCGCAATTTGTGCAATTTTTAAAATTCCAACCAAGCTCTCTTGAACAGTTGTTTTATCAGCATTTTTAAGAAGTTTGAGTTGATTGTCCAAAACCAAATTCAAATCTTCATCTCCAAGGTCTGGAGCTGCAATTCCAATGAATAATCTGTCGGCGCGGTTTGGCACATTTTCATCTGTCCAAATTGTTGCGGCTTCATTGACAATTTCACAAACAATGTCACTCAAAAGAGGAGAAGACGATGATGCATCGACAAGCATGATGATTTTATTGATAAAAGAATTGTCTTCAATATTAAATTCACTTTGTGTGATCAAGTTGATGTAAGGGTAAAGTTTGCTTATTTCAACAGCTTCGGTTGTCAGTTTGTATTCAACTGTCTCGCTTGAGTTGTTTACTTTGACGGTTGTAAGTTCATCAAAAACCGAATTTGAAAGTTTTACAAGGCCGATTGCGTTTAATGCTTTGAAAACTCCATTTTCTTGAAGAGCTGTTGAATATTCATTAATTGTTCCAAAAATGTCAACTGATGATTCGTTGTTTTGTTCATTTTCCGAAACGGAGAAAATATGTCCATTGATTGTTGCAGGAGCTTGTGATTCAGATGATGATTGGCTTGCTTCGATTGCTGTTTCAGATTCTACAATTGCTGCTTTTGCATCTCCAGCTAGATTTATGATTCCAAAAACAGGGAGAAGAACAACAAGTGCAACAAACAATCCTTGAACAGCACCGACAATTCCGCCAACAAATCTGTGTTTCTTTTTGTCTGCCATTTTTTTCTTTGGAAATGCGATTGCACAGATAATCCAATAAATTATCATGCTGAGCATTTTGACAACCAAGAAAAGAAGCAAGAAGAGAACAATGTTTAAGAGAATTTGTGGGACAACTTGAATAAACGCTTCAAATGTTGGGCTTGCGTTCATTAGTTCATTGATTTGTTCAATGTTTGACAAAAACTCAGTAATGAATTGTTGCAAGTTTTGAACAGCAACTCCTTCAACTTCCAAATTCCACGAAGAAATATCAACAGTCAGAAGAGTTTTTGAAATCGCTGGAACAATAAAGAATGTTGCGACAGCCACAGCGATCACAATAAAAAATCTTGTGAGTGATTTTGAAAATCCACGCCAAAGGCCATACAAAAATCCAAGAATTAAAAAAATAAAAAATATACAGGTTAAAGCAGAAGAGAGAGCTGTTGCGTTCATAATTTTTCCCACCTTATTTTATTAATATATTATTATTATAC
>JAFTJJ010000090.1 GCA_017456465.1 Clostridia bacterium
GAAAAGATTGACAAACTTCTTCATGGTGGCTATTCAACAATTTCTCTTGGCTATGCCGGTCTTTGGGAAACAGTTTTTGCACTCACAGGCAAAAAACTCACTGAACCAGAAGGAAAAGCTCTTGGTCTTGAGATCATGAAAAAACTCAATGAGTACACAAAGAAGTGGAAAGAAGCTGAGAACATTGACTATTCACTTTATGGCACACCTCTTGAAAGCACAACTTACAAATTTGCAAAATGCTTGCAAAAACGCTTTGGAATCATCCCAGGCGTGACTGACAAAAATTACATCACAAACAGCTATCACGTTCACGTAACAGAAGAAATGAACGCGTTTGAAAAACTTGCATTTGAAAGCGAGTTCCAAGCGCTCAGCCCTGGTGGAGCAATCAGCTATGTTGAAGTTCCAAACATGCAAAACAACATTGAGGCAGTGCTTGAAGTCATGAAATTCATTTATGACAACATCATGTACGCCGAACTCAACACAAAGAGTGACTATTGCATGGAATGCGGCTTTGATGGCGAAATTCAAATCACAGAAAATGAAGATAAAAAACTCATCTGGAAATGTCCAAACTGCGGAAACATTGATCAAACAAAGATGAATGTTGCAAGAAGAACTTGTGGTTACATCGGTTCTCAATTCTGGAACCAAGGAAGAACTCAAGAAATCCGCGACAGAGTTTTGCATCTGTAAGGAAAATTATGTATTACGGAAATATAAAATCAGCAGACATTGCAAATGGACCAGGTGTCAGAGTCACACTTTTTGTGTCGGGTTGCACCCACCATTGCAAAAACTGCTTCAATCCAGAAACTTGGAACTTTGAATATGGCAAACCATTCACTGCAGAGACAGAAGAACAAATCATAAAACTTCTGGAGGCTAATTACATTGAAGGCCTCACTCTTCTTGGTGGCGAACCAATGGAACCTTCCAATCAAAAAGCACTTCTTCCTTTTGTAAAAAAAGTCAAAGAAAAACTTCCAAACAAAACTGTTTGGTGCTACACAGGATTTGTGTTTGACAAAGACCTCATTTCTGGTGGAAGGGCTCACACCCCTGACACCGATGAACTGCTCTCCCTGGTTGATGTTCTCGTTGATGGACCTTTTGTTGAGTCTCTCAAAAACTTGATGCTCAAGTTCCGCGGATCATCAAATCAACGTCTCATCGACATGGCAAAAACAAGAGAAACTGGTCAAGTTGTCACTCTTGCCTAAATTGCCCCCAAAAAAATAACACCCTGATTCCCAGAGTGTTATTTTTTTATTTCATGAACTTTCTTGCAATCTTTTCTTTTGACTTTGAATATGGCTGATAACGAACAGGAAGATCCAACGCGTTTGATTTTTTCAAAATGCTTTTGAAGTGCGAAAATGTCTCAAAACCCTTTGCTCCATGATATGACCCCATTCCACTTGTTCCAACACCACCAAAAGGCATTTTTGATGAGGCAATGTGAACAATTGTATCGTTCACGCACCCACCACCAAACGCAATTGAGTTTGTGAGATATTTGATGATCTTTTTGTCTGTTGAAAAAAGATAAAATGCAAGTGGCGTTGGATTCAATCCAACAATGTTTTCCACATGCTCAAGAGTTTTGAACGTGAGCACTGGAAGAATTGGTC
>JAFTJJ010000091.1 GCA_017456465.1 Clostridia bacterium
TCAGTAATTGCAAGGTCAAGTTGCTTTCTTGCATCCTGAATGTTTCTCACGATTTCTCTTGCCAAACCTTCAGACTTAAGTTCTTCAGTAATTTCAAGATCAAGTGACACCACAACCTTGTCATCCGCAAGAACTGGCTTCCCACCTTTTGCAATATAAGACACTAAAATGTCTTTTTCATCAAGAATAATTTCCTCTTCAGCTGACACGATATACTTTCCGTTTTCATGTTTTAAGTTGCCAGATTTAATTGCTCTTGTAATGACTGGAATTTTACTTCCCATAGTTTTTCCAACTGTTGCGAAGTTCACTTTATAGTCAATTGTTGCAATATCAGAAACATTTTCAATAATTTCCACACACTTAACATTAAGTTCTTCCGCAATGATATCTTTGTAACTTTCAGCAGACACTTTGTCTTCTTTGTTTGCAAAAGCGACCTCCAAAAGTTTAAGTGGTTGTCTATTTTTGACATTATTTTTATTTCGAATTCCACGAGCAAGGTGGATTACATCTTGTACAAGATCAATTTCTCGAAGCAACTCAGCATTGTTGAATTGTTCTGGTATACATGGCCAGTTTTCAAGATGTACACTTTCACTATTTGTCATGCTTGTAAACACTCTTTCTGCCACAATTGGAGCAACAGGTGCCAAAAGTTTTGCAATATTGGTGAGCACATAGTAAAGTGTCTCATAAGCATTTTTCTTGTCTTCTGTCATTCCACTGCCCCAAAATCTACGTCTTGATCTTCTAATATACCAGTTTGTAAGACCATCAACAAGTTCTTTGATTGGAGTTACATACTCATCAACAAGATACGCATCCATGCTCTTTTTAATTTTCTTTTCTGTCTCATAAAGTTTTGAGAGCATCCACATATCAAGTTTATTATTTGAGTTTGGAACTTTTGTTTCATCACCCACAACACCATCAACTTTTGCATAACTTTGATAAAAGTATGCACAGTTCCAGAAAGGAAGAACAATTTGTTGCAAACTTTCTTTGATGCCATTTTCATCAAATTGCATATCATTAACAAGCATCGCATTTGAATCATACATGTAAAGCCTGAATGCATCTGTTCCAAAACTCTTCATGAGATCCATTGGATCAGTATAGTTCTTTGATTTCTTTGAAAGTTTCTTTCCGTCCTTTGCAAGAACAGTTCCATGAACCACACAATTCTTGTATGCAGGCTTATCAAAAAGTGCAACAGACAAAACATGTAGATAGTAAAACCAACATCTGATTTGTCCCGTATATTCAACGACAAAATCTGATGGCGAATGATTGTCAAACCATTCTTTATTATCAAAAGGATAATGAAGTCGTGCAAAAGGAACACTTCCAGACTCAAACCAACAGTCAAGAACCTCAGAGACTCTTGTCATTTCATGACCACATTCGCATGTAAATGTAATATCATCCAAATATTGCTTGTGAAGATTAGAAACTTTTTTCCCAGAAAGTTTTTCAATTTCAGCAATTGACCCCACAACATGTCGTTTCCCACACTTTTTACACTCCCACACAGGGATTGGTGTGCTCCAGTATCGATTTCTTGAAATATTCCAGTCACGAGCATTATCAAGCCAGTTTCCAAATCTTCCAGTCTTGATAAAATCAGGAACCCAATTAACCTCTTCATTTTTTTCAATCAGTTTTTGCTTGATTTTATCAATATTAAAATACCATGCATCCATCGCCTTGTAAATAAGTGGTTTGCCACATCTCCAGCAGTGTGGATAATTATGTACAAGCGAACCATCAGCAACATAAAGATTGTTTTCTTTTAGATATCTGATTACATCAGTGTTTGTATCAAATACATTCACACCTTCAAACATAGGCACGTCTGCAGTGAAGGCTCCTTTTTCATTCACAGGACACACAAGTGGTACACCATGTTTTTTGCACACCCAGTAGTCATCTTCACCAAAAGCAGGCGCGATATGAACAATTGCAATTCCCTCACCTTCTTCAACAAAATCAGCAGGAATAACTCTAAATGCCCCTTCATTTGCCTTGCTTGCAAAGAAATCAAAAAGAGGAGTATAAGACTTTCCAACAAGTTCAGACCCTTTAACCGTTTTCAAAACGTTTGGTTCTTCTCCAAAAACATTTTTGTAATTTCCAAGCGCACTTTTTGCAGAAACAAGAACTTCTCCATTCACTTCGGTATAGGCATATTCAATATTTTCACCAACAGCCAAAGCCATGTTAGATGGAAGAGTCCAAGGAGTTGTTGTCCAAGCCATAAAATACACAGGTTTACCATCCATTTCATATGCTGTTTTGAATTTTGCCATTGTCCATCTGTCTTGTTTTGGCCTTGTTGAATCGGACTCACGAGTTTCAGAAATTGACAAAGCCGTTTCACATCTGTGGCAATATGGTGTAACCCTGTAATCTTTGTATATAAGCCCCTTTTCATAAAGTTCCTTAAACGCCCAAATTACGGACTCCATAAAGTCCTTGTCCATAGTTTTGTATGCGTTGTCGTAATCAACCCATCTTGCCATTTCTTCAACATACTCTCTCCAAGAGTCATTGTTTTGAGAGACAATTTCATGACACTTATCATTGAAAACGCCAACACCAATTTTATTTTCGATTTCTGTCTTATTGGTAATTCCAAGTGCATTTTCTGCTTGAACTTCAATTGGAAGTCCATGACAATCCCATCCCCACTGACGAGGCACAGAAAATCCCTGCATTGTTTGATAACGCGCAACCATATCTTTAATGAAAGACACAAGCACGGTTCCATGGTGAGGCTTTCCTGTTGGGAATGGTGGTCCATCATAAAATACAATTTCTTTGCCAGGATCTTTCACAAGAGATTTTTCGAATGTCTTGTTTGCCTTCCAAAACTCAAGAACTTCCCTTTGCATTTTCGGAAGATTTGGCATACGTTCTAATTCTTTTTTCATAATTTTCCTCCAATAAAAAAAGTATAGATGTGATATAAGAACCACAATCTATACCTATATTTTTGTATAAATCATTAAATTGGTTACCACTTATATCATCCGCACTTGCCAAAAATATTTTTTTGACAGTTATGCTTAAAGCCCATGGTTACGGGGGCATCCGTGGAAATTTAATCAGAAAAGATTCCTTTCAACTTCCCTGCTCGGTCAAGTGATACGAAAAATCACCAATTGCCAGCACCTTCCAGCCTGTGGATGCTTTCTCTCTTTGGCTTGAATTGATTTCCCGCGTGTCTTGCCTCAAACGCATTTATTATATGACAATATAATAATCTCTTTTTTGACTTTTGTCAATAATTTTAAAAAATAAAAAAGAGAGCCTTAAATCTCTCTTTCCTCTTTTATGTAATTACAAAAATTTTCAATATCACCAGCTCCGAGAATCAGTACTATGTCATACTTGCAAACATGCTGCATAAGCATTTGAAAAAGATCATAATAATTTTCAAAAGATGTGGAATTTACCCCACAATCACGAATCTCTTGCGCCAAAGTTTCAGCAGAAATTCCATCAATTGGACTTTCTCTTGCTGGATAAATTTTGAAAATGCAAACTTCATCTGCTCCCTCAAAACACTTCAAAAAATCATCCCACAAATCCCGCGTTCTCGAAAATGTGTGTGGCTGAAAAACAACAAATAATTTCCCTTTTGTGAATTTTTTTGCTGCCTTGATGTTTGCTTGAATTTCTGTCGGATGATGTGCATAATCATGAAAAACTTTTGCCCCATTAATCTCACCCACATCTTCAAACCTGCGCTTAATGCCTGAAAATTTTTCCAGCCCCCTTACAATTACATCAATCGAAATCCCAAACGACAAACAAATGCTCACAGTTGCAAGAGCATTGTAAATTTGATGTCTTCCAACACATGGCAACTTTATTCGCGCACATCTTTCACCATTAATGAAAAGATCAAAAGAAAACTTCGACCATCTGCACTCTCGGATGTTCTTAGCAATCACATTTACATTCTTATTTTTGATTCCATATCTAATAATTTTTGCATTAAAATCCACATTCTCCAAAAATTCATCGTCACCGTTTAAAATTAAAAATCCATTTTTGTTTGTATTTTTTAAATATTTTTGAAATGAATTTTGCAAATTCTTTCTTGTTTTGAAATAATCCATATGATCATCTTGCACATTAAGCACACATGAAACCATCTGATTTTGAAACGCCAAAAAACTGTCTTTATACTCACATGCTTCTGTCACAAAAAAAGATTTTTCACCCAATCTCACATTGCCTCCAATGCTTACCATTTCTCCACCAATGTGAATTGTTGGGTTAAGTCCAGCTTCAAGCAAACATGATGCCACCATTCCTGTTGTTGTTGTCTTGCCATGACTTCCTGCAATTGTGATTACATTTTTATACTCACTTGCAATTTCAGCAAGCAACATGGCTCTTGTAAATATTGGAATGCAGTTTTTCATTGCTGCTTTAACTTCTGGATTATTTGAATCAATTGCTCCTGAAACAACAACCATATCAGCACCAAACACGTGATGCTCTTCATGTGAAAAATAAACTTTCACACCTATTCTTTCAAGACGACTCGTTGTCCTTGACTTAGCAAGATCAGACCCAGTCACCACACCGCCACGCTCCAAAACAAAAAGTGCTAGCGCCGACAAACTTATCCCACCAATCCCAACAAAATGAACATGCTTATTTCTAAAATCCATCATATCACATTTTATGCTCTTTCAGCTTTTCATGGTGAATATCTTTCAGTTTTCAATAATCTCCAAAACATGCACATTCATTGCTTTAGCAATCTTAAATAACTTAGACATTCTTAAACTGTAATCACAATTCAATACTTTGTTTAGTGTTTTCATACCTATATTGCACTTTTTACAAAATTTACTTTTAGATAATTTGTTGTCAACCATATACTTTTTTATAACGTCGACCTTAAAATCAAATGGTGCCATAATTCTTTCCTACCTATTATTACTTTATACTTTCGCGTTTTCGCAAACATATTATAATTATCATTTTTGAGAAAGTTGACATTTTCGCGAAAACGCAATAAAATATTAATGAGGTAATTCACATGGAAGATTTCAAAACAAAACTTAAAGAATTGCGAAAAGAAGCCAAACTCTCCCCACTTGAGTTTGGAATGATCATTGGAGTTTCTCAAGCGACAATTTACCGATGGGAAAATGGAGAGATGTATCCAGGGATTGATGACCTGTATAAAATCTGCAAGCACTTTGGTGTGTCAGCAGATTATCTTCTTGGTCTTGAAGATTAATTGTAAAAGCGCTTTTTCTCGATTTTTCGAAAGTTCAAATTTAATCAACAAAATAAAAAAGAGCATACGATTGTATGCTCCTTAATTTTTCTTAGCAGTTTTCAATTTATTCCGAAAAGAGTCGGAACAGAAAAATTATTCTGCGCTGTTCTTTGCTTCTTCAAAAGCTTTGAGAACGATGTCACGGATTTGCTCTCTTGTCTCAGTGTTGAGTGGATGAACAATATCCTTAAATTCGCCATCTGGGGTTTTTCTGCTTGGCATTGCAATGAAGAATCCTTCGTTACCCTCGATGATTTTGATGTCATGAACGACAAAGCAGTCATCGATAGTGATTGATGCACTAGCTTTAATTTTGCTTGTATCGTTTTTAACAATACGAACTCTTACGTCTGAAATTTTCATGTTCTACTCCTCTTTGTTTTTGTTTAATTTTTGCCCATAATCTTCAGGCACATTCATTATATAATAACTTTTTTCAAAAAATCAAATAATTTTATGAACTTTTACAAAAATTGTTTAATAAAAAAACCTCACTTGCATTCAAGTGAGGTTCAATATTTTTAAACAACCCTAAGGTGAACTTTCTTTCCCTTCCTAACAACAACAGCATCATTGCTCTTGACAACAAGCTCATGAGTTTCAACCTTTTGATCGTCAACAAAAATTCCACCTTGTTCAATAAGTCTTCGAGCTTCACCTTTTGATTTTGTGAGACCAGCAACCGTCAAGAGTTCACAAATGTTGATTCCCGCGCTAAGCACGCCATTTCCAAGTTCAAAAGTGTTCATGTTTTCACTTGCGCCCTTTCCAGAGAAAATTTCATCAGCAGTTTTTTGTGCAAGTTTTGCCGCTTCTTCACCATGAACAAGCTTTGTAACTTCAAATGCCATCACACGCTTTGCTTGCCTAATGTCTCCTTGAACCAAATTCTTAATTTGAGCAATTGGGAAATCTGAGAACCAACACAAAAGTTTTTCAACATCTCGGTCGTCAACATTAACAAAGTATTGATAAAAGTCATAAACTCCGACCTTTCCTTCATCAACCCAAAGCGCACCACCTGAAGTCTTTCCCATTTTTTCACCTTGAGCATTCAGAAGAAGAGGTGTTGTCATAACATTCAAATTCTTTCCAGACTTTCTGCGCACGAGATCAACGCCAGCAACCATGTTCCCCCATTGATCAGATCCACCAATTTGCAAAACACAACCGTACTCATTGTTTAAGTGCTCAAAGTCATGTGCTTGAATTGGCATATACCCCATTTCAAGGAAAGTAAGTCCACCATTAGAAAGTCTCTTTTTATATGCTTCAGCTGCAAGCATAACATTCACTGAAAAATATGTTCCAACATCACGAAGGAAATCAACATAAGCATAGTTTTTCATCCAATCGTTGTTGCTGACAATAATTGCTGGATTTTCACCGTCTGTTTTAATAAATTTCTTTGAAAAGTTGATGACGGCGTTCACATTGTCCTCAACACTTGTTTTGGTAAGCATTGTGCGCATGTCTTGCCTGCCTGATGGGTCACCCACTTGCGCTGTTGCACCACCAACGAGCAAAATCCCCTTGTGTCCAGCTTCTTGCAAATATCTGAATGTGCGAAGAGAGCACAAATGACCGATATGCAAGCTGTTTGCTGTTGGATCGATTCCAAGATAGAAAGTCATTGGCTCGCCGTTAAGTAATTTTTTAAGTTGTTCGTCAGAAGTTGTTTGATAAAGAAGTCCACGTGTTTCCAAGAACTCATACAACCCCATTCCATGTAGTTCCATGTTTTCTATCTCCTTTTTTTAAAATTTAATGATGCTATTGTAACACATTAATATAAAAAAGTAAATCATTTCCAAAAAAATAAAATTGCACGTCCAATAAGTTTGCCAAATAATTGGAAATTATTTATAATGAAAATAACATAAAAGTTCCAAAAGGAGAAAATCATGGGATTTATTTCAAACAACCTGCTCAAAGTTATTGAGTGGACAGAAGACGACAAAAAAACAATCGTTTACAAATATCCAATGGACGGCAGAAGCATCATGTATGGATCAAAACTCACAGTTCGTGAAGGGCAAGTCGCAATTTTTGTGAACAAAGGTCAAATTGCCGACATTTTTGAACCTGGCATGCACACCTTGAAAGCCAGCAATATTCCAATCTTGACCCAAATTCTCGCGCTGCCTTATGGTTTCAAGTCACCATTTTATTCAGATGTTTATTTCATAAACACAAAACAATTCACAAATCAAAAATGGGGAACAAGCACTCCAATCACCATGCGCGATGCAGAGTTTGGAACAATCAGAGTCAAAGGTTATGGAAAGTACGCTTTCAAAGTAAATGATTCAAAACTTTTTTTGAAAGAAGTCTTTGGAACATGTGCAAGCTTTTCAACTGATGACATAAATGATTATTTAAGAAGTCTTGTGGTTTCATCAATCACTGACACAATTGCCGAATCAAAAATCAAAGCCCTTGATCTTGCTGGAAACTTGATTGAATTCTCAAAGATTGCATCAGACGTTGCAAAAACACATTTTGAAGAGGTCGGCCTCAAACTCACAAAACTTATTGTTGAAAGCTTTTCATTCCCAGAAGAAGTTGAAAAAGCAATCGATGCGAACTCAACCCTCTCTGTCCTTGGTGACAAGATGGATGATTACATGACTTATCATTCAGTCCAAGCGCTGAAAGACTCAGCAAAAAACCAAGGAACAGCTGGCATGGGTGCAGGAATGGCAACATCATTCATCCTCGCAGATCAACTTGCAGACACAATGGCAGCAAAAAAAGCAAAATCAACAACAACCCCTGAAACTGGAAAATTCTGTCCAGAATGCGGTGCAAAAAATCGCAAAAATGCAAAATTCTGCTCAGAATGTGGCAAGAAATTTGAAACAAAATCAAACATATGCGCAAAATGCGGTGCTGAGCTCTCAAAAACCGCAAAATTCTGCCAAGAATGCGGCACAAAGAGATAATTTAACAAAAAATAAAAACGCCAATAAGGGCAATACCTTTTGAAACTAGTGAAATACTTTATCAATTTGTTGGTAAAGTATTTTTTATTTACCTATTTACATTTGAACTCAATTATGCTATACTTTCTACACTTTTAGGGAGTTAGTAATGAGTTTACAATTTTTGAAAGATGAATTTGTTAAATTGCAAGCTATAAACGAAAAATTTGGCAAATGGGAAAATGAATTGGTTGAAAAGCTTAATGGTGGTAAACTTGTGTCATTAAGGCTTTTTGAAATGCTAAAAAGAACGCCAATTAACTGGAATACTCTTTGTGTTGTTACAGCAATTGGAACATTTACATTAAATAACAATGTTGATAATTTTGAATATGTTTTAAATGACTATAAACAAAAAGGCATAATCAAGAGTTTTGAAAGAAAGAAAATAGGTTATCACCTTGTGGCAAGAGATGATACACCAATACGATTTATTAAACTTACTGATTTTATTCCGTCACTAGATGAAGATGTAAAGGAGAGATTACAATCAAGTAAAAGGTTAGGACATTGTCATTGGGATAGTATTCATCTTGCTGAACATTTAGAAATGCCAAGTAATGTAGTAAGTGGTTATTGCACAATGCAAAGCAAAAAGATGCCATTTCCACATACTTGGGTTGAACTTGAACATCAAGGTAAAGAGTGGGTTTTGGACTTTTCTATGAATGAAGTAATGAATAAAGAAGGATACTACAAACTTTATAACCCACAAAAAACTGTTGCCATTGATAATGCTACCTTAATTGAAGATTTAGAGTTAAGAAGAAGGTCATCAATGGAATGTGAGGATATTAGAATGTATCTTTTCCACCCAGCCGAAGCCAGAGAAGTAATGCAAGAAGAAATTAAAAGTCATAAAACTTATGAACAAGGGGAATTCCCTTGGATAATGATTGAGAAATAAATTTGGAGCTTAGACGTGTGCTTGTCTTGAACAAGTGTTCTCGCTTCGCTCGAACAGACAAGCACACGCCTATAAACTAAATTAAAGCAAATAAAAAGCGAAAGTGTTGGTGAACGTAACACACTTTCGCTTTTTTGCTGTCTATATGTCAGCTAATTTATTCCATGGTGTACTTGACAAGAGTCTCTGAAATGTTTTTTCTTTTTTGCTGGTTAAGGCAGAGAAACAATATTTGTGCTTACGCACTTTGTTTTGCGTTTCTCTGCCTTTTGATATTATGTTTTCATTTCTTCTCTTGTCAAGTACCTTTCACGGCATAAAGTAGCCGTTAAAAAAGAGTTAAGATTTTTATCTCAACTCTTAATTATTGCACTAGTTTCAAAATGCAGTGACTAAATTTTGGCGTTTTTATTTTGCTCTTTCATATCTCAACAAACCAAATATATTCGTCCAAAAACAAATATCTCGCCTGCCCTGCAATTCGGACGGTATAACGAAGCCCCTTTCCTCCACCTTTTAGCCCTGCACACTTCTCCTTGTCCAAAACTTTATCAATTGCAAAACGCCTGCCATCATCCCAAACAATTTCGATGGGAATAATGCTTCCTGTTGAAAGCATGCGCGCGAGAACAGTGACATTTTTTCGCAAAAAACAAAAGCCTCCACCAGAGATTACATTTTCGGAAACACCGTGTGCTCATCTCTAATATTCAATTCTTCCATTTTTTTCTCTTTTAATACAATTCCTCGCTTGAGAACATTTCTTCCAAACCTCATGCGAAGGTTTTCAACCGCACGCTCAAGTTTTTCAAGTTTTTTGTGATTGGAATAATCATCAAGAAGTGACATCTGATCAGCATTTGTGAAATTGGTTACACTCACACCAAGCCCCCGAACAAGCCCCATACTCCAGCTGAAGTTCTTTTTAAAAAGCTCCATCGCTTTGCTCGCAATCACACATGACAAATTGGTTGGCTCAGGAATCGTTTCCATCCTCGTGATGTGATGAAGTTCGTTGGTAATAATTGTGAGACAAATTGTCCTTGCATAAGAATATCCATAATCAATCATCCTTGATGTCACACTCTCTGCAAGCAAAAGAAGAAGTGCATTAACATCTTCATCGTCTTTGATGTCTCTGTAATAAGTGAGACTGTTTCCAACGGACTTGATTTCATCATGTGCACATGATTTCTTAACCTCTCCCAAGTCTGCGCCCCTTGCATAATCATGCAAAACTTCCCCCCACTTGCCGAGATGCGATTTTAAAAGCTTGACATCAAAACAAGCCAAATCTCCAATAGTTTTTATTGTCAAATCATTAAGTTTTTTCTTGGTTGCACGCCCCACATACAAAAGCTCCTCCACTGGAAGCCCCCAAACTTTTTGACGATAATTTGAATCACTGATCACAGTCACTGCATCAGGTTTCTTCATGTCACTACCCAGCTTTGCAAACACCTTATTGAAACTCACACCAACAGAAATCGTGAGACCAATCTCTCTTTTCACTCGTTCTCTGATTTGATTTGATATTTCTTCAGCTTCCTCCCATGACCTTGCAATACATGAAATATCAAGCCAAGCCTCATCAATACCAAATGACTCAACACGATCTGTATATTCACGATAAATATCTTTCACTGCTTTTGAATACTTAAGATACACATCATGCCTCGCCTCGCGCGCCACCAAGTCAGGAGCAAGCCGCTTTGCCTCAAGAAGAGTCATTCCAGTCTTTATCCCAAGTTTTTTGGCGATCAAATTTTTTGCCAGAACCACTCCGTGCCGATCTTCAACTCTGCCACACA
>JAFTJJ010000092.1 GCA_017456465.1 Clostridia bacterium
AAAAAGCCTATTTATTCTTTAATAGGATTTTTTGTTTTTCTTAATTATGATCTGCTGTTATTACAAACTAGATAAACGATCTGATATTCTTCAGAGAGTGTTTTGAGTAAGTTTTTTGCAAGGTTCAGTTTTTGCTCATCAAGATTGACAAATGGGTCATCAAGGACAACAAATGGTTTTGTTTCTTTGAACATTGCTTTTATGCAAGCAATTCGAGAGATAATGTATGCAATGTCCTGATAACCCCTGCTCAAGAAAGAAATTTCTTTTGATACACCATTGTGATCAACTGAAATGTTCAGATTTGTGTCAATTCTGAATGCTTCAAGTTCTGTGGCACTAAGTCTATTCGCAAGTTCTGCAAACGTTTCTGTTATTGGTCCCAAAAACATTGAATCAAGTTCGTCTTTTGCATCATCCAATAATGAATCGGTGTGTTTGAGAATTTTTATTTTATGGTTTATTTCTTCAATTTCATTTTTTAGGGCTGACTTTTTTGCATCAAGCTCATCAAGCTCTTCTGCCTTTGAAAGATATGTGCTCAGATGGGTTTGGTTTTGTGATTGTTCGCGTCTTAAATTTTGAATTTGAGACGTAATTGTTTGCTTTTGTGTAATGAGTTCTTCTGAACTTTCGATGTTTTCAATTGAAACTTCCGAATTTTCGTGATTAGTGAGAGTTTCAATGAGTTTTTGATTTTCGTTAAGTTTTGATGAAATATTTTTAAATTCAAAACACATTGCACCAAGCTTATAAAGTGCATCATAAGGATCTAAATTTTGTTGATTTGGAAAATAAAATTGTAAAAAATGACCTGTTTTTGTGTTGATTTTTGCATGTTCTGCTTTAAGATTGTTCAAACTTTGAGTTTTTTCAAAAATTTGATTTTGCAGTTCTTTAAATTCTGTTGAGTTTTTGTTCAAAAGATAAACTTTGGTTGAAAGATCCAATTCTTCTTCATAAGAATAGTCGAGCAAAGAGATTAGTTTTTGTTCAAGGTCTTTTGCAATTTTGTCATTGTTTAAGAATTTGATATTTTGTTTTGATGATCTAAAAACAATTAAAAGTGTGATGGCGATTGTTGCAATTGCTGTGGCAGAAATAATGAATGGCAAAACGCCAATGATTGAAACCGCAAAAAGTATTGAGATAATTGAAATAATGGCGAATGCAACGCAAATGACTGCAATTTGAGTTTTCTTTGATTTTGTTGAATAAGAAGAAATAGAAATATCATTGGTTGAAATGTTCTTCTTGTGATTTTGCAATTGAGAAAATGTATCAAGTGTCGTTTGAATTTTTGACTCATCGAGTGGTTGTTTGTTGAAAAAATCGCTTAGAAGGTCACAATCCTTTTTGAGGGACGCAATATCATTTTCAAGAGAAGAAATTTGACTTTCAAGATCTCGCTCTTTGGCTATTAACGTTTTCATGTTGGAGAGTTCTTCGTTTGATGGAGGAGTGCTCTTGAGAATGAGGTTTAGTTCTTCAAGTTGCTGTTTTGCATTTTTAATTTCATTTTCCAATTTTTTGTAATTGTCTTTTTCAAGTTGAACTTTCTCTTTTGTGCTTGCTAAATTGATTTTTTGATTAATATCTTTTTCTTGCATTTCAAGAGTGGCAATTTTTTGATCACTGTCTTTGATTTTTTTTGAAAGAATTTCAATATTATTTTCAAGGTTTGCAAGCAACAACTGTTGCTGTTCAATTTTTTCAAGTTCGCGCTCCTTGTCATGCAAAAGTCCGCGTTCACCAGTTTTTACATAAATTTTTCTGGTGTTGTCAATTATTTCTTTTGCTTTGTTGAAGCTGATGAGGTCTGCCTTATCTTCAACCAAATTGTTAAGTTTTGCTGAAATGTTGTCGGTTAGTTCCGTTTTTAGGTCAAGCTGCGGAACGAAAGTTGTTCTTGAGAAAGATTCTGCATTGAGACCGAAAAGTTCAAATCCAATGTTACTTGAAAAATCAAAAGATGATTTGTTTGTTTTTGCATCGAAGAGTGCAAAGGTGTCTTCAGTCTCAGACGCCCCAAAGCTTCTTTCAATTCGATATGTTTTTGAGCCATGTTCAAATGTGAGATTGCCGCCAAAGACGACGGAATCCCAAGGTTTATATTTTTTTCTTGGATTGTTGTCAAGGTTTTTTTGTCTTGTGGTTGGGAGAGAATAAAACATTGCTTTGATGAAACTGGCGAATGTTGTTTTTCCCCATCCATTCTCCTTAGAAATAACTGTAAGTTTTTCATTAAACTCATAATCAAAGTTTGTGAGTTTTCCAAACCCTGAAATGTGAAGCGAAAGTAATTTCATTATTCCACCTCCTCTCCGCTGAGAGCTTTTAGACCGGTGACAATGACGTCTGATTTGTCTTGCTCTGAAAGTTTGCTTGCAAGCACCTTTCTGATGAAACACCCCTTAAGTGAGATGTCATTTTCATAATCTTTTGCATTGATTTTGAGTCGTGATTTATCGGTTATTTTCACAAAGTAAAATTTTGAAGAAAGTTCTTCGTTGATTAAGTTGGTGCTTTTAGCAAAATCTTCATTATGAGTTCCTGCAAGAATGACTTTAACAATGTCTGTGCTAGGAATGTTTTGAGTTTTTTGATAAATTTCATTCAGGATGTCTCTGTTTGATGAAAATTCGCTGATGTCAACAGGAATTTCATGAAATGTTCTTGATGAGAATTTCACAAAATCATGAGAAATTGTTTTTGTTGTTTCATCAATCAAAATCGAAACATATCCTTTATCTCCAATTTCATCAAATCCACGAGGCTCGAGGCATCCAGAATAAACATAAGTGCATCGTTTGTCAATCTGTCCTTGTGAATATTCATGAATGTGTCCAAGTGCAAGATAATCAATGTTTTTATTTTTGACAGATGATGAGAGAAAAGCTGAAGAACTCACACTGCTTGCTGATTTTGTTATTGCACCATGCATGACCATAATGTTGAGTGTGTCTTCCGGAAAATCAATTTGTTCAGGGAAAGTTGTGCAATTTGTTTCGTCAAGTTTGACACCACCAATCAGGACATTTTCAGAAAGTTCAAAGCGTGAAAAGATGCTGTTGAAAACAAAGAGATTTTCGGGAATATCACTGATTGAATTGAACAATTCTGATTCTTTGTCATGATTTCCTGAGACATAAAAGAATTTTTTTGAATTATGTTTTTTGATGAGGTCAATAATGTAAGTGAATGCTTTTGATGATACTTTTTTTGTGTCAAACATGTCGCCAGCAATAATCATTGCATCAAAATTTTGACTCTCCATAGTGTCAAAAAGGTTTTCGAGAGTCACAAGCATTTCATTGTTTCGTTGCTTTGCGAGAAGTGGATCAAAATTTGTTTCCAATTTTGAATCCAGATGAAGGTCGCTGATGTGGATTATTTTCATAAGTTATCTCCTAAAGCAATTATACACGAAGTTTTTTATTTCCCAAAACAAAAAGCCCACAAAATGTGGGCTTTGAGTTTGATTTTTATTAAATTTGTGTGGTTTCTTGATCTGAAGTGTCTTGTTGTTTTTTTTGTTTAATGTTTCGAACAACAATCTTGATTGCACCAGCAAGAATCAATGCAAGAGTAATTCCAAGGAAAATATATAAAACATAAATTGTGTTGTCTTTGAAAATGAGGCTTATAAGTGTTGTAATGAGTCCAGCACACAGATTTCCAAGAATCACACTTCCACAGGTTTCAAGATATGAAAGTCCCAAGAAAACTGCAATGCAAGTTCCTGTCCAAACGCCGGTCAGTGGAAGCGGTATTGCAACAAAAATGAAGACACCAAGGAGTTTTTTCCACTTTGATTTTTTAAGTGATGTTTGATTTTTGCTGTCTTCTTGGATTTTTTGTGTTTTCCCCAGAATTTTTTGCTCGAACCAAATGGCAAGTTTTTTGCAAAGTTTGGTTTTCTTGAGCCAGTCAATCAATGGTTTGATGATTATGGCAAGCAAAAAGACAATGCTGCTGCTGCCGAGGAATGCAAAAAGCAGGCTTTCAGCATAAGAAAGTGCCTTTGTTCCCCAAATGTGGGTTGCCATCCCAAATGGAATGCCTCCGCGAAGTTCGATGATTGGGAGCATTGAAATCAAAATGGTTGCAAGAATGACATTGTCATCAAAAAGTGTTGCAAAAAGATTGTGTAAAAATTCAGTCATATTTCTCCTTTACATTGTGAGCAGTCCAATATATTTGAATATTGATATTGTGCTCGGAACCAGATAAAAATATATTGCCAGAACTGATGCTATAATTAAATATATCACCAAAGCCGGTGTTTCTAGAACCTTGAACGCGTGTCGTTTTTTTGAAAAAATAATTATTATCAAAATCGCAAGAACAATTCCGCCAATGCCCAAAACAAACACAGCAGTTGTGTGTGGATAAACAAATTCAGCAGTTATTGTTTCATTTGTTACATTTTGGATGTAAGTCAGGTCATAAATTTTTGTTGAGACAGCGATTTGAGAGTTTTTTGAGTCGCTTTGATAATTCATTCCTTTTGGATTTGAGTGAACGACCAAAATGTTTTTATTTTGAAGAGTTTTCGCATCAAGTGAAAATCCAGACTTGGTGTAAGTTATGTCAACCTTATTTTGATTTGTTTTTGCAACAATTGCTTCAAGAGTCTCGACAGAAAGAATTTTTAACGAAAAATTTTCTCGTTTTAAGTCATTTGCTTTGCTTGTTGTGGCTGTGAAAGTGTAGGTTTGTCCAGCCTGTACTTCACAGACATCAAGCAAATCATAGCAGTTTTTGCCACAGTACTCATTTGATGAGTCATAAACCCTGATTTCGCTCGAAATGGTGTGATTGCAGAAATATGCAACGCCTGATTTTTGTGCTGTGAATGTTATTTGATAATCAGTGAACTTTTCGCCAAGCATTTTTGAGTCTTCTGGTGTTTGTGAAAATTCGTCAATGTTTTGTGAAACAATAATATCGTGTGATGCACCAAGCATTCTTGCAAGCTCGTTTTGCCTATCTTCAATATTTTTGTCATAACTTGGAGTAATTATATCATCCAAGACAAAAGCGTGAGGGAAACTGAAGTTGTATTTATACAAACGAACACCATTAATTTCTTTTTGCAGTGTGAGGTATGATCTGTCAGATAAATTTCTTTCTGTCACAATATATTCATATCCGAGCAAAAGATCAGAAAAAAGAGATCCATTTCTGTTTGAAATGTCTGGTGTTGATGGGCCGTACCCCAAGTATTGAGAAAGCAGATATGTGTTGTTTTCGGCTGCAGATGAAAAGATTGAAAAGCTTGACACTCCGGAAACCAGGTTGCCGTTCGAACCAATATACTCATTTCCATCTTTGACTCTTGTGTTTGGGGAAAGCGATGATGTCAGTTCATTGTAGGCGTTGATTTGTGTCGTTGGGTAGGCCCCTGTTCCAAGCACGACCATTCCGCTCAAAAAACTTTCAACGCCAATAATGATCAAAATCAATGTTGAAAGCAATCTGTGGCTGGCCATTTTTGTTTTGTTGAATACAAAAAGAATAAAAACAAATGCAATGATGGTGAGTGGAGCACAAATGAAAACCGGAAGTTCATGAATGTCAATTTCACCAATTGCAAGGCTATTTCCAATTGACATGAAGTTAATTGAAGTTGTGAGTGCAAAGATTATTGAAAAAACAGCGATAAGAAAGTAAACAGAGATGTTGTTTTTGATTGGTATTGATGGGGCAGTTGTTTTTTGTGATCCGTGATGCGAAAATGCTCTTGCAGCACTCAAAAACATAAGAAAAGAATTGACTGAAAAAAATCTTGTTGAGAAATGAAGATAGCTTCCGCCGGAAATGAAGTGTGAAATATCGTCAAACAATATTGGCAAATTGCACAAAATTAAAGCGAACAACAGAAATTTATTTAAAGCGTCTGTTTTGAAAGTTTTGATCAAATGCCACAAAGAAACAAACAACAGCGAAGAGTTCAAAAGATTGAACAAAATGCCTGTGCTTGCAGAGTAATCATAGAAATGTAATAGGTTTACATAATTGAAAAGTGAACCATTCTCCCCGCTAAGCCTGCAAGATGTTTGAAGTCCAAGAAAACTTGGAACTAGCACAATTAAGCTCAAAAGCAACCCACAAAATAATCCAACAAGCAGATTGAGAAATGCAGATTTTCTGTTTTCTTTTGGAAGGACAATGTGAACAAACAAAAAGTAAACGAGCATGAGAATAATTTGCATTGATGAGCCGACTGCATAAGATGAATAAATAATGAAAGCTGTCAAAATTGAGAAAGAGCAAATTTTTCCGTTGTGAATTAAATTTTCAAAAGCAATCCACAGAAGTGGCAAGATAATGAGGAAATTGAGCCAAACTATGATTGTTTGATTGCAAAGAGCATATCCGCAAAATGCATAACAACAAGAAAGTAGAATTTGCGAAGATTTTTTTATTTCTGGATACTTTTTGCGTAAAAAGTACAAAAATGATATGGAAATAAGTATAAAATATAGTAAATAAATGATATTTATTGCAAAATAAATATTATTTCTGCCAAATATCAATGCAATAAATGAAAATGGGTTCAAGAAGAAGTATAAAAGCACTGCAACAGTGTTTGCTCCACCGCCAATCAAATTGGAATATGTGATTGTGGCATTGCCATCCAAAACGTCAAACATGTTTCCAAAAAACTGTACAGTTTGATAATAGCCATCATATTTTGCAAACGTGTTTGATCCAAAAGGCCAAGCCCCAGCGATTGAAAGAAAGATCAAAAAAACAACAGAAACAAAAATGCCTGTTATGAAATATTCCTTTTTATTTTTGAAAAAATTTAAAAACTTATTCATGTAATATTTGTAACACATTTTGGATTTATGTGTCAAATATTAATTTGACTATAATAGATTTATTAATATATAATATATTTATGTTTGGAGATGAAAATCAAATGAAACGTAACGCAAGAAAATTATTGATATTTATGACTTTGGTGTTGTTTCCGTTTTTGTGCATTGTTGGCGTTTTTTCACTGTGTGAACACCGAAACCACGGTTATGACATAAGCATTCAAACAAATGGAGAGGTTGCAAGTTTGATCAGTGGAGAGTTCTATGGAACAAGTGTCACCGATGAAGAAGATGGATTGCAATTTTTGGATACTCTTCAAAGAGAATATGGTTTTGATAATGCAAGAAATGAATTTGTTTTTGACAAGGTTATTGATGCAAGTGGTGGCAAGGTTTTCAAATATATTCAAGTTCATCAAGGCGTCCCTGTCTATGGCAGAAGTCTGAGTGTGTTTGTGGATGAAAATGGAAGAGTTATTTCTGTTTCAGGGAACTATAAAAACACAAACGCAAATGTTGTTAAAGTTGATTTGAATGAATTTGAAACAAAATTCAAAACTGAGTATGGAATTGATGAAATTTTTTCTTTGAAACCAGTGATCTTTAATCAAGGTGACAATGACACTCTTGCTGTAATGCTCAATTGTGTTTATGACGGAATAACGAGTGATGTAATTGCATGTTATGAC
>JAFTJJ010000093.1 GCA_017456465.1 Clostridia bacterium
CACTTGACCTCATCGAATGGACACAAGAAGAAAACCTTGACAAAGACAAATTGATGTCGTTGATTGACAGCATTGAAAAAAACAAAACCACGCGCCTCAAAAACATCAAAAACTTTAACAGTTCAATCATGAAAAATGCAAAAATTGCAGAATTTGTTTCAAAAATAGCTAAAAAATAAACAATATCACATTAAAAACCGCAAAATATTGACTTTCGCACTCAAAAATGATATAATATTATCACTTTAAAAGAAGTTTTTTGTTTTGAGGAGAATGCCAATCAATATGAAAAGTTATGCACGCGTCACTGGTGTCAAAAAGTTCGCAAAAATGCCAAGATTTTCTGGCATTGATCTCTCGCGCGTTCCAACAACTTCTCGTGGCAAAAAATATTCAATTTATTCAGGCATTTCAAGCTCAACTTTCGGCGATGTGTGGTTTTTGCTTCGGGAAGGTCAGGCACTATTCAAAACATTTGACAGCTATGATTTTCAAAACACAAGAAACCTCAGAATTGCAAACGAACTTGTCGCTGCCGAACTCCTTGAACAAATCCACATCCCTCACGCTGAATATGAACCTGCAATCTTGAGGATCTCGCCAAATTCAAACAACGCCACAATCGAAAACCTCGAAGAAAGACTTCAAAATGCTTTCAAACAAATCAACGCTGACACACACTTCCCTGTTGTTGACGGCGAAAGAATTTTCAATGGTCTTGTGAGCTACAACTTCCTTTCACTTGGCGAACAACTGCGCCCACTTGGCAGCATGCTTGACATGGATAGATATTTCGATCCAAGCCTTGACCTCGTTTCAGAAAAACTCGGGGACTTGCAAAGACTAGGTTACAAAGTCTCAAAACGCGAAATTGTTTTGAATCTATATGCCCTTTCAGTCTTCGATTTCCTCACAAAACAAACTGACCGAAATTCAAACAACCTCAATGTGATTTTGGATGAACAAATGCACATCAAACCCGCAAAAGTCATCGACAATGAGTTCGCATTCTTTGGTCAATACTTCACAGCAGACAGAATGAAAAAGAACGAACATGACATTGCTGACATGATCAAATATCACAACAATTACGCAAGACAAATTTCCATGCTTTCACATCACTCAGATTCTGCATTTGACAGACTTGACAATACCGCAAAAGACATCGTCTCGTACGCTTGCATCCATCCAGAAATGAAACAAATCCTTTCCCAAATCATCAAAAACATGGATGTCGATGCAGCTGTTGAAAAAACACGAGAAAAAGGCATTCAAATCTCACCGGAATATCACGAGTTCATGAAAACTGTGGTCGAAGATGGCAAAACACAACTCACCAACCTCATGCGCATGAAAATCTCAAAAACCATACTTGAAGATTTTGATGAATTGTTCTAAGAAACAAAGATAAGGACGGTCACCCATCCCATCCAAAACCAAACAAAAAAAACGCACAATTGCAATCAATAAATTGCTTGACTCATGCAACAAAGATCAACATCAACAAACAATGAAGCTTTGACTCACACACAATAATTCATTCAATAAACAAAAAACACATTTGATCAAAAACACTCTTGCTTGAATGTGTTTTTTTGTTGCTCATGATTTCAATCAATCATGCTTTTGTCACTCTTGTTGCTTGAAGTTCTCGATGAATAGTTCCAAAATGTTTTTCAAAAACAAAAAAAAAGACGGAAAATTTCACAAAACAAATTCCCGTCTTTTTATTTTTTTATTCTTACTTCACATCACCCGTGAGCTGGTCGTCAAAAAATCCTTTTGAGTGCGTCATGCCTGAAACATATGAAACCGGAAGCACAAACACAAGCCCTCTCGCTTCACTTTTGTAGTCAACAGCCTTATAAATTGCCTTTGTGACAGGAACAGCAATGTCTGCATCAACAATCATCATCACAAGCTCGTTTTCTGGTTCAATTGAGAACCCAAAAAACCTGCGCTTTTCGTTGTTTGTTCCCTTGCCTTGAACAATCACAGCACCAGTTGCACCTTCGGATTTTGCCGCAGCCACAACCTCGTCAGAATAACCACGCTGAACAATTGCCATCACCAGCTTGAACTCTTGGTCTTCAGTTTCACTCATAAGTCTTTCTTCAATCTTGTTCTTTTCATTTTCCATCATCAACATCTCCTTAACCTGTCATCAAAAAACTAAATTTTGGCTTCCACAAAAGGCGCTTTTGCTCCCATATAACCATCAATCGGAACAATCATTGCCCTGCCATTTCCGGGCATTTCAAGCTTGAGCTTGAACGAAATCTCGTCCATTGCTTTCTCAGCGTCTTCAACTCTCACCATTCCAAACACAACCGAAACATCACTCACAAATGCCCCAATGCTGTTCAACGCAGAAAGCCTTGAAAGACCTTTTCCCCTGCTTCTTGAAAGAACAATTCCGCGGTTTTCCTTGATGACTTCCACGGCAAACCTTTCATTTTCACGCTTCACAACAACAATAATCATCACCAGCTCCTGAATTTCATTCAGCTTGAGCTTTCGTGAATATGCTTTGTTTGGTTGAATTTTTTTCTTTGTTTTTTGCTTCATGAAAAACTTTCAAAGCCTCCTTAAAATTTTGTATGCTCAGTGGATGACCACATCAGTCAAACACAATGTCACTTGGATGCGCAAACTCTTCATCTTCTTCGTCAATTTCAGCATTCATGTGCTTGCGGCTCCACTCTTCCTCAAGCTTGTCCATGTTCGAAAGAGCCCTCTCGGCATAAGAAATGCGAAGCGCCAACCTGAAGTCTCTCCTTGATTTTCCTGCGACTTTCACACGGTACAAAACCCCCAAAACACCAAGCACAAACACTGGCATCATTCCAACAATTGCAATAAGTCCAAACCCGCCTGAAGCATTTCCGTTTGCTCCCGCAAAACCAATCATGATTGGAAGCAAAAATGACGCAGTCATTGGCCCAGATGCCACACCGCCAGAGTCAAACGCAAGCGCGGTGAAAGTCTTTGGAGCAAAACACATCAAAACAAATGACACCGCATAGCCCGCAAGCAAAATGTAATAAATGTCAATTTTTAAAATGATCTTCAAACCTGACACAACCACAGCCAGCATCATTGCAATTGCAATTGCGATGGTCACACCAGTTCTTGTGATGTTGCCTTGCGTCACATCCTCAACTTCAGCTCCAAGCACACGTATTGCAGGCTCAGAGAACGCAATCACAAACCCAATCACGACAGTGATCAACAAAAATAACCAGTCGGGACAAACCGACAAAACTGACCCGATAACTTCGCCCATTTCCAAAAAGCCAAAGTTGATTCCAAACAAAAACAAGAACAATCCAAAGAATGTGATCATGCTTCCGAGCGCAAGCCCAGTCTTCTTTTTTCTTGGAAGCTTGATGAACAAAATGTCAAAAAGATAAAACACCAAAACGAGTGGCAAAATTGCCGCCACACTTGAAATAAATGATTCAATCAAAGCCCCCAAATTCTCTGCAGCCACAATTGCATTCTCGCCGCTTGAAACAAGCGACATGAAAAGAACAGCAAGAATTGGTCCCAAACTCGTAAGACCAATCACACCAAAGTTGTCACTGTGTGATTTTGATGATTTGTTTCTTGCAATGCCCGCAGTGATCGCAAGAAGGAAAGGACTTGTCACAATTCCAGTTGTCGCCCCACCCGCATCAAAAGCCACAGCGATCATGCTTTCTGGAACAAATTTTGCCACAACAAAACAAATGAGAAGAACGCAAAAAATCACAACCTTGTAACTTATGCTCTTGATGATCCTCAAAAGCGAAAGCGCCACAAAAAAGCCAACACCAGCACCAACAACAAACATGAAGATAACCTTTGGCACACCAAGCCCCAAAGCCACCACTTCAGTTGCAAGTACATTCACGTCAGGCTCAGCAACTGTCGCAAAAAGCCCAAAAATAAATGAAAAGAAAACAAGCACCCCCACATTCTTCATTGTGCCCGCAGTGTTTCCAACCATTTCTCCCATCGGCATGATTGAATTATCTGTCCCACTCAAAAATAAAACTTGCCCAACACAAATGATAATGCTCGAAAAAATAAATCTAACCAGCAAGTCGGGATCAAGTGGCTGAATAAAAACATGAATCAAAACAACCACCAACAGAATTGGTGCAATTGCAAGAAATGTTTCCCTAAGTTTCCTCAAAAAATCCATCTTGACCTCAAAAAATCTTTCTCCCCTTTTGCTCTAACAGTGTGATCCAAACAACTTAAAACCATTCAACTGACTTAAAAAATTTTTTGAATTGATTTAACAAACGAATCATCACATAACTCGTTCCCTTCCAACCCCCCACACAATTCTTAAGTTCAGTGATCAGTCTCAATTTATCAACCAACCTCATCACTTCATTAGCTCAAACATTGATCAGCACTGATGTGCTCCCACATTAATCAGCACTGATGTTCTCCTAACAGTTTTCAAATTAAGTCATAGTTTACATAAAGCGCAAAGCAACAAAAAATTTTTTGCGATGCAACCCTCCAAATGACCAAAACAATTGAAAGTTGCTCTTCACTCTTCTCGGCTTAATTAACGGTCACCACGTTCAATGAAAAATTCAAATACCCCACAAAACGTCAAACACCGCTCTCATCTCACATTCACTTTAACCTCATCACTTCATTAACTCAAACATTGATCAGCACTGATGTGCTCCAACCTCTTTCAAATTAAGTCATAGTTTGCATAAAACGCAAAGCAACAAAAAATTTTTTGCGATGCCCTATACTTACGTATTGGGTTCGTGAAAAATTTTGAAGTTCCTGCAGCGATTTGTGTGAAATATGACTTAATTTCAATCGATTTTGATGCTGTGGAATCGCTTTATATCATGATCCATCTTCTTCTTGCCCTTGCCCCTTGGCTTGCGTTGAACCTTTGGCTTTTCTTGCTTGATCTCTGGCGCAATAACTTCCACCACAAGCTTGGTTTCTGGTTGCACTTCTGTTTTTGGCGCAACCTTTGCTTGGATTGATTGTGTTGATTTTGCTGCTTTTTTCTCCTCAATAATTTTTTGAGCTTCAGCAATCATGTCAGCCTTCTTCTTTTCAGCATCAACTTTTTCTTTTCTTTCTGACATGACATCGTGCACAAGCGACTTGTTCTTCTCAATTCGATCTTTGTGCTTTGCAAGATAAGACTCACGGAACGATTGCGTAGATTGTGACGCTTTTGTTTCATTGACATCATCGTCACCATCAAGCATTCCTTCAAGCGCACGATAAGTCTTTGTCTTTGGATATGGCTTGAAGCCATCATCGTCGTCATCGCCAAACAACTCGTCATAAAGCGTTGCACCACTTTTCTTCTTTGGCATGCTCCTTGAAAAATCAAAAGGCGATGGAGATTTCGCTGTCACGTTCTTTCGCTCTTCTTCAGCCTGAATCTTCTTGATCTCGTCAGACCTCCAATATTTGTAGTCCTTGAGATCAATGGCATTTGTTTCAGAATATTTTTTTGCGGCTTGACTCTTGAATCTTGCAGCAACAGAAAGATCAGCAGGTGTTGATCCTTTGAGCTCTTGATTTCTTGCAACATTTGCTGCAAGCTTTTGTTTCTCTGCAGCCTCTGCTTTGAGGTTTTTCATCATGATGGTTGCTGTTTCTGCTTCCTCAATTTCAAAACCTTCTTCTTCAACCTCGCGAAGAGCTTTCAAAAAAGCCCTGCGGTGCTTGTTGTCTTCAATGAAATATAAATCTCGGAGCTTGATGTTTTTTATGCTTGCCATAAATCTCTTTCACCTCACTGTTTGTCCATAAAATCACGGATTAAGTATATTTACATTTTAATTATATATATTTTTACAATTCAAGGCAAACAAAATACGTCAACTTTTCCCATTTAAAAAAAAATTTTTTGCAAAACAAAAAACTCATTCTCGTGGCAAAGGTGCATGGTTAACTCTTGACTGATGAGACGACATAATTCAAACATAAATAAGTTGTCTCCACCACCTGTTTTCGCGTGTCCGAAAAGTGATGTGTTGTCTTGTCGTCTCTTAATTTTCATTCTCATCATCATTCCTCGATAAATAAAAAAATTCATCAACTTCAAGATGGCGAAAATGAGTGCTTCGCCGCCCACCTTGAGCAGGGCTCCCGCAAAATTTTTTCAAAGAAAAAACTTTGTGGGAAAAGGAGCAACCGAGAAGAACCATGCACAAAATGATTTCATCTTTTTTGTGCTGGCTAATCACTCGAGTTGCGACGAGTGCCAGATAAAAGAGCAAAACACACCAACAAAAAAGGACACCGAAATTTCTTTCGCGTGTCCGATAACAGAGGTGTTGACGTATGTGTGAATTTTTCCCAATATTTAAGAATGTGAATAAACACAAAAAAAATCATTCAACTTCAAGATGGCAGAAATGGGTGCTATGCCGCCCATTTTCGTTTGACTGCCAGACCAAGAGCAAAACACACCAATAAAAAAGGACACCGAAACACTTTTCGCGTGTCCGATAACAGAGGTGTTGTTTTGCTCTCAGGTGTTGTTTTGCTCTTGCTTCTTCCTCGTCTATTCAAAATCTACAAATTTTGCAAATTGTCGAACATTTGTTCGAGATATGTTGATTTTGAACTCGTGAAACATTATAATGAAATCATGATAAGTTTCGTATATCTTGGCATACTCATCACCCTCATGGATGGCAAACTTCACACAGCTCGTGATCTTGCAGATGCTCATGAGGTGTCAACAAAAACCGTCAGACGAGCCATCACAGCTCTCGAGTCTGCTGGTGTTTTTGTCACGAGCAAACAAGGCAAAACTGGTGGCTACCAAATCGAAAAATCAAACATTCCACAACTCTCATCATTGTCTCCCCTTGAGCTTGGTGAACTCATGAGCATCATGCGTTTCAAACAAAGCCTCTTGCCGTCATCAGAAATTTTTGCTTCACTTCAAGACTCAATCATCAACAGCACACCACAAAAAAATTTGGGAGAAATTCTCTCCCAAAGCTCAAAAATTATTTTCGACACCCTTCCGTGGAACAGACGTGAAATAAGCACACAAAAGTTCGACAAGGTTTATTCCGCTTGCTCTGCATGCTTGACTGTTGATGTTGACTATGTCACTTATTCAGGCAAAACAAGCAAACGCAAAATCAACCCCTATTGCCTCACACTCAAAGATGGCTCGTGGTATGCCTATGGCGAAGACCTTGAAGACCAGAAAATGAAACTTTTCAAACTTTCAAGAATGACAAAAATCGCACTTACAGACAAAAAGTTTAAGGTGAGCCCAAACATTGACATATCGTCAAAACCTTGGAATAATTCAGAAATTTTTTCGCCACGAAAAATCAAGATCAAGATCCAAAATTCAAAACTTGTCGAAACACGCGAATGGCTTTCATTCAATGTTCTTGAAACACATGAAACCCACACCATTGCCGAAGCAGAAACAGCTGACAACTTGGGATTTTATTTAAAACTTGCAATGGAGTGCAAATGGGTCACACTCCTTTCACCTCGTGACATGATCGAAAACTTGCTTGCTCTTTGCAAACATGTCGAAAACATATATTCTTTTGCGTGACCCAGTGCCCGAAATTTACCCCATTCCATTGTGTTCAAAAAAAACGAAATGTGTCTAATTGTATTAAAAAAAACGGAATGTTTCTCCTTGTGTTGAATCATGACTGAAACATGTTTCCTTTGCTTGACCACGTGTCGAAAACGCCCACACCTGCTCGACTTTTGTTAAAAACGCGTTCATTTTCATAATTCAAAGTCAATTAGTGTCGATTTTTTTCATTGCTTCAAAATTTTTGGCACAAACTCAGGCTTCACCTTGAGACATTCAGCTTGTTCCTTCTCTGCATCGTCCACAAGCTTTTTCAAAAGCATGAGCTCGTCAAACTTGCTTCCCGCAAAGAAATAAATCCCCATTGAACCGGGCACAGCATTGATTTCTCCAACAAAAAGTTTTTGACTCTCAGCATCAAACAAAAAGTCAACACGCGCAATGCCTGAAAGCCCAAGCCCCTCAAACACTCTTGTCGCAGTGCTTTGAATTTTTGTTTTAAGATCGTCTGAAATCGGCGCAGGCAAAAGCCTTTTGGCTGCAGCCATACCGGCACATTTTTTTGCACCACCACAAACTCTTGTGGTGTTTTTTTTGTGCTCAATCACCCCACGTTCACCAATGTATTTGTCTTCAAAAGAAAACATTTCAGAGTTTGAAACAATTTGGTCAACTTCAGACACCACAACACTTCCAGCTCTCCCAACAACCCCACAGTTGAACTCAATTTTGTTTTCAATAAGCTTTTCAATAATCACAGATTTTGAAAACTCAAAAGCCACTTTCACTGCATTCTCAATTTCGTCTTCAGTCCTTGCAACAGTCACCCCAAGACTGCTCCCCGAATCGTTTGGCTTGACAATCCAAGCATCACCAATTTTCTTGATTTTTTCAAGCTTTGAATTCCAAACTTCAGGCGTTTGAAAATCCCGATCCGTCACATGCACCCAAGCAGGAACTTTGATTCCCATTGTTTTGACCGCACACTTGAACAAGTGTTTGTCCATCGAAAGCCCAAGCGCAGTGTGATTGCTTGTTGAAAAAGGAATGCCAAGACACTTCATCAATCCAGCAAGCTCACCACTTTCACCAAACCCACCGTGACAACAGTTGACCACAGCGTCCACATGACATACTTTTTTTCGGAAAATTCCACTCGCCTTGAAGATGTCTCCAAAGAGCCCAAATTCGACACGCATCGACACCTTTTTGTGCTCGCCTGACGCAAAAATTTCTGCAGCCAATTTGCCATTTGGAATAAGCCAAAAATCATGCCCTTCCTTGTCCCAAAAGAAATATTTCGCTTGCATCCACGATGACATTTCAGCAAACTTTTTCATTTGAAGCATTGTGATCACTGAAACCTCAGACTCTGGTGAATCTCCGCCAAACACAAACCCAACAACTCTTGTTTTTTGCATAAAAAAAACTCCTTTGATCAAATTTGTTGAAGACCAAAGGAGTCTTGAAAATGCCGCTTGTTTTTTTCTTGTTTGGATCACATTTTCTTTAAATGTAGTTGTCAGGCAAATCGTTTTCAAACAAACACACATCGCCAGGATGAGAAAGCGTCCCCACAAGCTCAACAGCTTGTGACACAGAACCAGCTCTCAAAATGTGAGATTTGTCAAAACCTCCAAACTCAAGCCCGCTTGAGATCGCGTCATAATTTGTGATGCCAGTGACAATGCAATAATCCACAACTTTTGCCATCTCAATTCCAAACTCAAAGTTCGAATTGAATTGCTCACCCCCAAGCTCCACAAGCCCAGGAGTCACAACGAACTTTTTGCCCTCAAACATAGACAAAACATCAAGACCAGCTTTTGCACCTTCAACACTTCCATTATATGCATCATCAATGACAGTGAGTGACGAAGAAGCAGGAACAAGTGCAAGCCTGTGAGCAACAGGAACAAGCTTTTCAATCCCGGACTTGATTTCTTCAAGAGTCAACCCAAGCCCAAGAGCCACACTTGCAGCAAGCAAAATGTTTGAAATGTTGTGCACTCCAAGGAGCGATGTCTTGCAATCAATCTTGCCAACATCAGTTGCAAGAGTGAACTTCGATCCTGTTTTGTCATAGGCCACATTCAAAGCCTTCACATCTCCATTGTTCCCGCCTGACAATCCGAACTCGCCCTTGTGATCTTTTGCTTCAAGAGCAGCAAGAATTGCCTCACAGTCGCCTGAAAAATACATCTTTCCACCGTTTGCCCAAACATAGTCTGCAAGCTCAAACTTGGTTTTTGTCAAATTTTCTTTTGTCTTGAAAGTCCCAAGATGCTGGTTGCCAAGCCCAGTCAAAAGTCCAATTGATGGCGACACAAGCTCCGAAAGCTCCTTGATGTCACCCAAATATCTCGCCCCCATTTCAGCAATCAACACTTCAGTGCTTGGCTTCAAATCCTCAAGTATTGTTTTTGAAAGTCCAAGTGGTGTGTTGTATGAATATGGTGATGACACAACCTTGAACTTTTCAGACAAAATTGTCATCAAAATGTTTTTCACTGATGTTTTTCCATAACTCCCCGTGATTCCAATTTTGATGAGATTTGCAAATTCATCACCTTCAAGCTTTTTCTTTGCACGACTCACAAACTTCTTGTTGTGCAAAGTTTCAAATGGCCAAGTAATGAAAAACGCAACCAAAACCAAGATTGGCACAAGCATTGGCGTGAGGCCAATGATTCCGTGAGTGAAATATGGAATGCTGATTACTGAAAGCATCAACAAAAGCATTGTGATTGCAGCCACCAAAACAGCAAACACCCCAAGCATGCGCCTCATGCGCTTTGTGTACTTGAGCGGTGATTTCTTCTCAACATTGAACACGTTGACAATATAACATATCGTGAAAATGGCATAGAACACAAGCCCAAGATAAGTCATGATCTTGAAAATAATGAAATCTTCAAGCAAGACATTTGTGATGAGAAGCGCAGCAGTGCTGAGGAAAGAAAGAATAATCAACCTGCCCCAGTCAGAAAACTTGCTTTCCTTGAGCCAAGAAAAATAGCCCCTGATTCGATATCCCGAAAGTTGCAATGCTTGAAAAAATTTATAGCTCACAAATGTCATCAAAACAGCGTTCAAAACTGAAATAAAGATGACCATCCAAAAGGTCGTCCAACTGTCAAAACCAAGTGGAACTGGCACACTTGCAAGTTCACCTTCTGCTGCTGACAACAATTGAAACAAAAATGTCGAATTCATAAATTGTCTCCTCGAGGCTTACTTTCAAAACACTCTCACAAAAATGGGAAATAAGCCAAATATTACATATTTGTATATTATCACAACTCACCAAAACCATGCAAGTGTTTTGGCATTTCATTTGAGTCAATACTTCAAAAAATTAATTTGTGCCAAGACATCAAATTCAAGACATAAAGAAATCGTTCATCATTCGCAAAACAGTTTCACAGCAATCCAAAAACGAAAAATGCCCTGCACCTTTGATAATTTTCAAATTCGCCCCACAAATGCACGATTCAAGAACCTTTCCCATGAATGGCGGAGTTTCACGGTCACGGCTTCCAAAAATCAAAAGAACATTCAAATCATAGTGATTTTTCCCACACGGGAAATGCTCATTCACCACATTCAAAAATGTTTTCTTCAAATTGCCATCATTGATGCTTTTGTAATCATTTGAGCCAAATTTTGATAACTTTTTCATAAGTTTTGGATTCTTTTTGCACTTTTTCTTGAGCCTCTTGTACCTGAAAATTTTGATCTTCTTTGCAAGTGAAAACTTCGGCTTAACACCAGATGGTGAAATCAAAACAACTTTTTTAAGCCGACCCATAACATCATGATTGGCTTTGTTTTTTTCAATCCAAAACAAAATTGTTTTGCCTCCAAAAGAATGCCCCACAAGAGTGAGTTCATCAAAGTCAAAAAGATCAATCAATCGCTCAAGCAGACAGACAAAGTTTTCTGTTTTCCAAACATTTTGAAGATCTGGAGACAATCCAAATCCAATCATGTCCGGAGCAACAACCAAATCAAAGTTTGAACAAATCCCCAAACACAACTTTTCATAAAGACTTGAATCTGCTCCCCAGCCATGAAGAACAACACAAAGCTTTGAAGCTCTGATCCTTGAACATTCACAATTTCCAATGCCAGAAAACATTTCAAAAAGATTGATTTTGGCATTCAAACAATCATCGTTTGA
>JAFTJJ010000094.1 GCA_017456465.1 Clostridia bacterium
TGATGAAACATTCAAAGTGTAAGACGCTCCATTTGTTGGATCCAACTCGTCAAGTGGTTCATCAATCGCTGTGTGAACTTTTTCGCAATCATCAAGCGAAATTCCATTTTCCCCATCTATGAAAATGGTAAGGTTAAATCCGTCAAACTTTTTTTCATATTCAACGTCAACAATTTCATATCCCAAGTTTTGAACAATCGGATTTAAAAACTCATGAACTTTTTCTGTTATCTTTGACATAAAAATCTCCTTTGTTTTGATGCCCTAACAAAATTTTAGGAGTGACCTTTCGGCCACTCCCAAAATCAAGCTAATTCATTGTTTTGATTATATAACACATATTGCCTTTTTGCAAGTATTTTAATCAAATTTCACACCAAATATATGAATTTATTCAATATTTGGAGCAATTTTGATCAAAAGCTCAGCCGTAGCAAGTGCATCATAGACCGCACGGTGTGCATTATCAAGCACGATTCCAAACTTTTCACACAGTGTTCCAAGCTTGTAATTTTTAACCCCTTTCACATACTTCATTGCAAGCTCAAGAGTGTCCAAAAGCTCATTATCAAAGTTATATCTGCAGTCTTTCCCAAACTTGTTCAAAAAGCCATAGTCAAATGATACATTGTGTCCACAAAGAACACAACCCCTTGTGAATTTATAAAAATCTTGCAAGGCTTCTTCAATTTTCGGAGCACCTGCAACATCAGAGTCAACAATTCCATGAATTTTTGTGCTTTCTTCAGGAATGTGCATTTCTGGATCAACCATGCACATAAATCTGTCTTTAATTTTCCCGTTTTCAATTTTTACGGCGCCAATTTCAATGATTTTGTCTCCTGCACCAACATTAAGACCCGTGGTTTCAAAGTCGAACACAACCACATTGTGAGCCGCAAGATATGGCGGAATAACTTCTTCAATTGGCCCAAACAAATCAACCTGAGCTGTAATTTCAACCCTTTCAGGGAAAACAAACTTATAGTCTTTGTTTTCAGTCTTATATTCAATTTTTTCTTCAAAAGTGTCAGGTCTCACACACTTTGAAATTCTCTTAACCTTGAGAGTGAAACCATCGCCAAACTTGTCTTTTTCAAGATCTCCAACGACAACAATGTCCCAGCCTTCTTCAAGCATTCTGATTGTCTCGAGCGTGTTCTTGTTTGAAAAATAAACACACTTCACACTTCCCGTAAAACCTTCAAGAACCCATTTGTAATAATATCTGAGCGTAGGTTCTGAAAGAAGCTCATCCACAGCATCTTTGTTTGGGTTTTCTTTTTTCTTTCGCTCATAAGAATATTCTTTAAAAAACTTGACTTTCCCACACACGCAAACATCTTGAGCTTCCACGCCAGAAACATCCTTGATGTATTTTGGCATTTCTTCAATTATTTCACCAACAAAAACTTCAACACCAGAAATTTCAATAAAACGATCATCGTTTGAATGTTGTGGCAAATCAAACACAATGTCCTGAAAATCATCATCAACCTCTTCAAGAATCTTGTTTTCTTTGATCGTTATGTCAAATTTCATGAAAAACGTTTTATCCAGAAATTCTTCAAGCTTTTTTTCACCATCTTTATTCTTGAAATATTCAAAAGTCCTCTCATTAATGCCAAGATCCAAAGAAAAACCTTCTTGTGTTTTTTCAAGATTTTTTACAGTATGAGTTACTGATGGCATATTCTTTTTAAAAAATTCATCAATTTTTGGAATAATTGTGTCAGCAGTGACAAAATTTTTGATGAATTTGACTTTATAGTCAAATCCAGAAGGGAGTTTTGACCTGATGAAATCCGCACTTTCCTTTCTTTCATCAAACCCAAGAATCACACCGTCTTTGTAATATAACTCAAGCAAACAACTTCCGTCTGCAGCAGAAACTGTCGCATCTTTAAAAACAAAAGAATATTTGTTTTTCGTTTTTTCATTTAGTGCATCAATTATTTCTTTTGTATCCATAACCCCTAAAGCAACCTCGTTATCAGTTGATATCCATCAAGGAAAATCACAAGTGCAAACAACACAAACAAACCAATTGTGTGAATCCACCCCTCGACTTTTCTGTTGATTGGCTTTCCTCTCACTGCCTCAATTCCCACAAACAAAGCTCTCGCACCATCAAGCGCTGGAATTGGCAAGAAATTGAACAGCGCAAGATTGATTGACAAAAGAGGAAGCAAAAGCAAAAATTGATTGAATCCCCAACTTGTCACTTCTGCCATTTGTGCAATTGCAGTGAATGTTCCTCCCATGTCAGCAAGTGTTGTTGCCCCTGTGAAAATTCCACCAAGCGCAGAAAGAATTGTTCCACCAAGATAAAAACTGAATGGCCAAGCTTTGAAAAGTGCTTCAAAAAAGCCATAACTTTTTGATACACTTCTGTAAACAAAACCAAGAGATGTTCCTCCTGTGCTGAATGTTATTCCACAAAGATTTTCAAGTTCTTCTGTTGAATAAGCATTTTCATCAGTCATTTCGGCTGACTTGTAAAACTTGACGGTTTCGCTGTTCAAGTTCAAATCTTCGTATTTGTCACCATTTTTCACCGGTTCAATTGAAAGCAAATATTCATTAAACTCTTCAAGTGAAATCTCAGTTGCAGTTCCACCCACATTTTTGAAAATCTTTTGATCAATTTTGAGCTTACTTGCAAAGTAAAAGGCCGGACCTGTGTATTTCTGAACATCATCAATGACGACAATTTCATATTCGTCGCCAACCTTTCTTTCAACTGTCACCGAAAACTTTTCATTCAAAGCATATTTGCCTGTCAAACTTGACATTTGCCTGTATGCCTCAATGCTCACGCCATCAACAGCAACAATTCTGTCCCCAACCTCAAAACCCGCGTTTTGGTTTGCAGGTGTAAAGAATGCAATTTCTGGAACGGCAAATCCTGAAACAAGCAAATAAATCACTGACGAAAGAACACCAAACAAAAAGTTGAAAAAAACACCGCCCGCAAGGACAATCATTCTTTTCCAAGGCTTTTGATTGTTGAAAGCTTTTGGACTTGGATTTTCTTCATCCTCACCCTCAAAAGCACAAAAACCTCCAAGCGGCACAAGCCTCACCGAAAAGACTTCACCATTCCTTTTTGTTTTCTTGTAAAGTGCTTTGCCAAAACCAATTGAAAACTCGTTGATCTTAAATCCCAAAAGCTTGCCTGTGACATAATGCCCAAACTCGTGGACAGTGATCAAAAGCAAAAGCACCAAAAGCGCAATTAAGATATAAACTACAGTCAAAATCTTCTACCTCAAATTAAATTTTTAAAATTAACACAAAAACAGTGCAAAAACGACAAAGACAAGCAAACTGTTGAACATTGCTCCGTCAATTCTGTCCATGAACCCACCGTGCCCCGGAAAAATTGAGCCAAAGTCTTTGATTCCAGTCTTTCTCTTGATTGCAGAAGCCACAAGGTCTCCAAATTGCGTAAGGAATGTTCCAAGAAGCCCAACGCTCACAAACAAAAGCACGGCATTGAGTGTGCTCATGCCAGCAATCGCTGATGGCAAAAGCCCTGCAAAATGGAAAAGATACAGACACAGCCCAGAAACCAAAAGCCCACCAAGCGCACCAAAAATAAAGCCAGAAATGCTCTTCTTTGGTGAAATTTCAGGAGCAAGCCTTGGACCACGAATCAAACTTCCAAAAAGATAAGCAAAAGTGTCTGTGCACATTGAAATGCCAAACACCAAAATTATTCCAATATAACCAACATTCATACCCATGTGATTGATTCCAAAAAGCGATCCAATCAATGTCACCGGATAAACAAGAAGACTCAAAGTCGATGCTGTTTCAGACAAAAGCCCATTGTTTCTTGTTCTCTCATCATCATCGACCTCGTTGTTGTGCCTTTTGCTTCCAAGTCCAATAAGCTCAGCAAACATGCAAAGCGCAAAAACAACAACCATCAAAAGCAGTTGAAGCAAGATGCATTGCATCACTGTGCTTGAAAAAATGTAAACGCACGCCAGCGCTATTGGATAAACAAACAAAATTCCAACAAAAAACTTTTTCCCAAACAGCTTCAATGCAAAACACATTTCAACAATCTAACCATAAATAAGTGCAAGCACCAACGCATCAAAGAAAAGCACTGACACTTCTCTGAGTGCGACAAATGCTCCAAGCACCACTAAAATAAAAAATCCTGTTATTGTTCTTTTCAGCATAACTTTTGTCTCCCAAAATTAAATTTTTTATTAATCAAACCTTGCCAAAACGCCTGTGACGTGATTGAAATTCAGCAATACTCGCGTCAACCACCTGCTCGTCAAAATCAGGCCAGTGAACTTTTGGGAAATAAAATTCTGAATATGCTGCTTGATAAAGCATGAAGTTTGACAATCTCTGCTCACCACTGGCTCTCACAATCAGGTCAGGATCAGGAAGTCCTCCTGTATATAAAAACTTTGAAAAGTCAGCCGCAGAAATTTGTTTTTCGCCACTTTCAA
>JAFTJJ010000001.1 GCA_017456465.1 Clostridia bacterium
CATTTCCTGTTTCAAATGGAAGCCCAATCATGAAATTGATTTTGATGTTTCGGTAACCTGCTTTATAAATCTTGACAACAACATCTTCAAGTTTTTCATCTGAAATCAACTTGTTGATTTTGTTTCTCATGGTCTCAGTCCCAGCCTCAACAGAAAGCTCAATCATGTCTTTTCCAACAAGTCTCACAAAGTCTGAATAATTCTCAGAGCCCTCAAAATTCGGAATCAAAACACGCGCTTTTTTTTCATCAGCAATGTTGTTGATTTCATTCATGAGCGCCCCAAGCTTTGAATAGTCTCCAAAACATCTTGAACCAAATAAAATTTCACGCGCGCCAGTACTTGTCACTTGAGAATTCAAAACAGATGACAAAACCGACACACGCCTCTCTCTCACAGGACGAGAAACAAACCCATACATGCAAAACCTGCATCCTCTTGTGCAACCACGGATTGGCTCTGCCACTGCACACTCTTTCACAGTGCTTGTGTTTGAAACTTGAATCACTGAAGGCAAATAAGCTCTGTCAAGATCCATTGCAATAACTTTTTTAACAGTGTTTGTCGTCCAGCCAGAAATCTTGCCGTCTTTGCCAATTTTTGGTTGCATCACTGATGGGACATAAACCCCACCAATCTTTGAAAGTTCAAAAAGCACTTGACTTCTTGAAAATTTGTTTGTCTTTGCTGACTTGATGCTGTCGAGCACCGAAAGAATAACTTCCTCAGCATCTCCAAGAATAACAAAATCCAAAAATGCTGAAACAACCTCAGCATTCACGACCCCATCACCAAATCCAAAAACAAGCGGATGATTTTCACTCCTCTGACTTGCGGCAGCGGGAATTCCTCCAAGCTCCAACATATAAAGCAAAGTTGTGAACTCAGAAGGCATCTTGAGACTCGCCCCAATCACATCAAATTCGTCAATTGCACGCTTGCTTTCAAGAGAAAACAGCTTAATTCCTGCTTTTTTGATGGCACTTGCCATATCAAGCCAAGGAGCAAAAACTCGCTCAGCGCTGCTGCTTTTTCTGTCATTCACTTTGTGATATATGCTTTTCAACTTCATGTCAGTCATTCCAACCTCATAAAGCTCAGGAGAAAGCACACAAAATTTGACCCTTGAATTTTCATCAATGGTCGGAGTTCCTGTTTCTCCACCGATGTACCTCGATGGGTTTTGAACTGACAGTAAAATTCTCTCTAATTTTCTTTCCATGGAACTTTATTATATAATCCATAAGGTGCTTTGTCAATACCCCGCTTGTTCGAAATTCGAGATAAAATTCACTCAAAAATTGCTTCACAAAGTGTTGTTCCTGCCCCTTTTGATTCAATCAAAAACAAAAGCTGGTCTTCGTTAATGGTGATCACCCTTTTTGTTTTTTTCTCAATTATTCGAAAAACGGCATACTTTTCTGGTTTGATTTTGCGGTAAAGATCCACGAGCCTCGCTCCAGCAGAAAAAACAAAACATTCTTCCAAAAATCCATGACATGATTCAAGTTTGTCGAGCTTTGATTTGAATGACAAACTCCTGAATGACCCACACCCAGATGATGTTGACGACAAAAACAAAAAAATCGCCATCACACCAAGTGAAAAGTTTACAACTTGAGCGATCGCACAAATCACAAAAATCAAACACAAAACAATCGAGCCAATCACACCAATGCTTTGCACAACCTTGATTGCAGCACGCTTGCCCATTCGTTTTTCAAACATACACACAAAAATTCGCCCACCATCCAACGAATAAATTGGCATCATGTTTAACAAAAAAATAAAAAGATTAATGTAAGCAAGATCAACTGTAAAGTTGTAAGACACTGGAAAAATCCACCAACCTGATGAAAGTATCACAAAAACAAAAAGATTAAAAATAGGTGCAGAAATTGCAACAAGAATTTCATCATTCAGGAAAAATTCATCTTCCAAAAGCTTCATGCTCGCGCCAGTAACAGAAAGCTTGAAATAGTCAAGTCTGTAACCAAGTCTTTTTGCAACCCACAAATGCACAAGCTCGTGAGCTACAATTGAAATTGAATATAACAAAAAATAATATAAATTTCCACACAAAAATGAGTGAACAGCCAAACATAAAAATAATGGGTGAAAAATAAATTTTCCCGCTCTCTTTTCTTTCCTTGTTTTATGGCTTTTTGCCCATATTTTCATAACTAAATTTCAAACACCTCACCTGCGTTTTTGACAGGTTTTTCCTAGTGTTATGCCACACATAACACTCTAAAAATTACATATTTTTTTTCAAAACCTTTGATTAATCAAAGCCAGATCACTAACTTTCTTAAACAATCAATAAAAATCACACACACTAAACAAAACTTAGTTGTCCATCCACTATTTCAAGCCCCTTAACAATCTTGTTTTTGAAATTCACCACAAAACCAATTTCTCCATTCAGCGAAATTCCAAGAATAGTGTTTTGTTCAACTTTGTCCCCAACTTTTACTGAAACATTGTCAAGCATGGAATAAATGGTCTTGAGACCCGCCCCATGATTCACTGTCACCGTTTTCAAGAAAGATGAATTGTTGGTTTCAATTTTCTCAACCACACCACCAAGTGCGCACTTCACAGTAATTTCTCCTGCACTCGTCACCAAAAACACTTCACCAAGATTTTTGCTCACACAAAAAACAAAAGGAAGTCCAAACGAGGCAATCATACTCATTGCCTCAGAATCTGTTTCTTCTTCATGGAGCTCTCCACTTGCAAATTTGATTTTCCCAAGATCTCTCGGTTCAAAAAGCTTTTGTGCCACCTGCCGAACATGCATACCCATTTCTGAACTTGATGCTGCGAACATAAACAAACTTCCAAAACAAAACAACATGAACAAAAAGGCCAAAACGATTCCTCTCGACCTTGATTTTCTGTTCTGCGTTTCATCATATTGCAAATCCGAATTATCCGTTTTTTGCGAAAACTCACTTGCAAATGGCACACACTCAAATTTGCCAGGCTTTCTCGCTGGCACAAACTTTCGTGCATGAGTCATTGCTCGCTCTGTGATTAATGCTTTGCTCATGTTTCAATTGTACGATTTACTTTGTTTGATTATTACAAAATAAAACAAGCAGTTCAAAGTTGTTGTCAATGAACAATTTGACCAATCCTCTTAATTCCTTTTGCTCTGATTTTTGCATTAATCGTCATGCCACATGCATCACAAACAAACTCAATACTCGACTCAGCCATGTCAATTTCAACAAATGCGTCAATGGCTCTCACAATCTCAGATTTCATAAGCCGAGACAAACTCTCAACATTTCCCATTTTATCATCCAAAAGGTTGGTTTTGAGTCTTGCAAAAATATGATCCTTAGCGTTCATTGCCTCACGCCCCCTTTTCAAGCATTTTTCTTCGAATAAAGCCAAACACGCCTCTATATTTTTTCTTATAATCAAATAAAATCCTCTTGTTTTTGTGAATACTTTCAGCCATCATCACAAAACTTCTTGAAATTTCTCTTTGCATAATTTTCCCAAATGCAAGTGATGACAAGATTGTCACATCATCACTCTCCGGAACAACCCCCACAAGCTTGGCATTCAAAACAGCCTCAATTTCTTTGTGTGAAAGCATTTTTCCTGAAACTGCCAGATCGCCACGAATTCGGTTTATAACAAACATGGTGTCTTGCATCCCAGCAGCCAACAAAATCCCCAAAATCTTGTCAGCATCACGAATTGAAACAATGTGCGGAGTCACAACAACAATCGCCTCGTCAGCGCCTGAAATTGCTGTTTTGAACCCATCACTTGCTCCTGCTGGACAGTCAATTATGCAATAATCAAAAACCTCAGCAAGCTTCGATGTGATTTCAGCAAATCTCACTGGATCTCCAATTTCCGCATCCGCCCCTGCTTTTCCAGATGCCAGAACATAAACATTGTCGTGCCCAGAAACCGCAATCAATGCTTGCTTGATCCTGCATTTTCTGTTCATGAGATCAGAAAGATCAAACATGATTTTTCCATCAAGTTCCAAAAGTGTGTCCAGATTCGAAAGCCCAACATCTGCGTCAATCATCACCACACTTGCTCCAAGCGAAGCAAGCGAAAGCCCAAGCCCCGCCGCAATTGTTGTTTTCCCAGCCCCTCCTTTGCCTGATGTAACCACAATTCTTCGCCCCATGACACGCCCTCCTGCATTTCTTCTTGATTTATTTTATCAAATCAAAAACCTTGATTCACATTAGAATTTGTGTCCTTTTTGACTCCTGCACGAGAAAATTTGTGGTTTATGACAACAAATCTTTTAAAAACATCCTCAAAAACAATTGCCCAAGCTTTCATTTTGCGTGTATAATAAGAAAAAATATTATCGGAGAAATTTGCAATGGCAACAACACTTCTCGCTCTCAAACTTGGAAGCACAACCACCACCATCTACAAAGATGGTGAAGGTTTGGTCTTGAAAGAACCAAGCATGATTGCAGTCACTGGCTCAATTCGATCAAGAGAAATCAGAGCCGTTGGTTCTGAGGCAAAACGCCTTCTTGGCAGAACTTCAGATGGACTTCAAGTCATAAGTCCAATTTCAGGTGGCACAGTCACCGACAGCGAACTTGCATCTCTCATGCTCAAAAGATTTTTGAAACAAATTGAAATTCGTCAAGGAATCTTCAAAGATAATGTTCGAGCACTCCTCTGCGTGCCACTCGGAATCAATTTGGTTGAACGCAAAACACTCGAAAAAGTGTGCTATGACGCTGGAATTTCAGATGTAATCATGATTCCGGCAATCATCTGCTCTGCTGTTGGCGACAACATCGACATTTCATCTTCTGAGGGAAAATTGCTCGTCAACATTGGTGGTGGAGCAACAAACATTGCAGTCTGCGCAAACAACCAAATCATCACTGGTCTCTCAGCATCTGTTGGTGGCGCAAACATATCAGTCGCAATCGAAAAACTTGTTGAAGAAAAACATAACCTCCGCGTTGGTCCAGGTGCAGCAGAAGCACTCAAAGAAAACATCTGCTCACTTTATCCTGATTCGTCTCTTTCTGGTGAAATCACAGGCGTCAACAAGGAAACCAAAGAATCGACAACAGTCACAGTGACATCAAACGATGTTTATGTGATTGTTGATCATTATTATTCAAGAATCGTCGATGCAATCGCTTCTTGTGTTGCAAATTGCCCTCCAGACATAGTGAAAGATGTCAGCTTGACTGGCATCCATGTGTTCGGCGGCGGAGCATTTGTTCCAGGCCTCGAACGCTATTTAAAAGCCAAAACTGGACTTCCTGTTCACATCTCTGAAAATGCAAAAACAGACATCTTTGGAGCAGCAAAACTCATCGATGACCCAAGCGCGCTAAGAGATATTCTTCTTAACGTTTAATCAGATTTTGCAAGATGATCATCAAATCAACCAATTTCATCATACCTCGAAAAAGCACTTCACAAAAACACTGAAAAAGACGACAAAACCATGTCGCCTTTTTTACTTATTCTCTTGCATAGAAAATTAACAATCTACGTATCACACAAAATTGCCAATCTTCGTTTTTATGTGTTTACATAAACTTTTCCATCTCAAAATGCCCATCTTCAAAAGTCATTTTGTTTGCTCTGTGCTCATACCCACATTTCTTGTAAAAAGGGATTGCAGGAATTGCTGCAGGGATTTGTATTCTCTTTGCACGCTTTCCCCACTCGTCATTTTCCAAAACTTCAATTATTTTTCTGCCAATCCCCTTGCCTTGCTCGTCTGGATCGACATAAATTGTAAAAAGTGAACTCTCATCCAAACTTCCCCAAAATGGACCAATAGCCCCACATCCAACAATCTTTCCATCAATTTTTGCAACATAAAAATGTGTCCAAGACATCCTTTTTTCAAGTGCCTCAGGAGAAAGCGCATTGTTGACGCACTCTTCCACGACTGAAGGCGCATAAAACGGAACCATTGACTCAACTGCACTTCGTCTGCACATTCTTGAAACCTCTTCAATTTCCTCTTCTTTCACTCTTTCAATAATCATCATTACTTCTCCTTTCAAAACTCATCTGTTATGAGAGACAAAGCACTCCATATTTTCTGACAAAAATAAAATTTTGTCTCATTCATCCTTTATCTCTCGCTCTGCAAAAAATAAATATTGCTGCACAAGCCCCGCATTTTCTGAACCAAAAAGTTCCAAAAAATGTTTCTCAATCTCTGGCCTCGACTTTTCACCAGCAAAAAAATGGTTTCTGTAAACCTTGTTTGTCCAAGTGTCCACAGGAAACGTGTCAAAACGATTAAATCCAAAAAGAGCAATGCAACTTGCAACTTTCGGTCCAACCCCCTTGAGCGACATAAGCCATTTTTTAAGCTCAGGCGTTGAAAGCTTTGCTTTTTCAGATAAATCCACATTCCTGAGCACTTCAGCTGTTTCTTTGAGGTATGGCGTGCGATACCCCGCATGAAGAGACGCAAGAAACTCGTCACTTGCCCCAGCAATCTGCTCAGCTGTCGGAAATGCATGAAAATCTCCCATGTCATCGCCAAGCTCCGAAAGCTTTTCAATGATTCCTTGGATTCTCTTGATGTTGTTGTTTGCAGAAATTATGAATGAAAAAATTGTTTCTTCCATTCCGTTTTTGAGAATTCTTATTCCGTGCCCATACTCAATCGACTTTTTGAGTATCTCATGACGCGAAAGTTCTTTTTTCACCTCAGAATAATCACGATCAAGATCAAAAAATTCGGCAGCAGCCACAGCGTCCGATGTCTCAATTTCCACATATGAATCAAATTCAGTTATTTTTGCATAGTTCTTCCCGAAATAAACAACATAAGAGCCATCATCAAACTTCTTGAACCTGAAAATCTGCCCACACTCCAAAATGTGCCGAGCAACAAAGTCTTCTTTCCCATGAATGATGATTTTCCTTTTGCTTTTGATTTCGTATTTCATAATTTAATTATACATGACAGTCAGCTTTTTTGCAATAATAACTTCACAAATTCCACAAAATGATTTATAATAAATGTATGTTGTTTGTATATAATAAATTTAAATCAAAAAAATGGACAAAATATACCCCAGAAAAACGCCATAAAGTTCTGACTGCTCTTGAAAAAAAACTTGCACGCGAACAACACCGTGATCCAATTCCTGTGGTTGTGCATGAAGACTCAAGATGGAACTGTTATGGCATGTTTGTGGCACGTGGAGAAGACAAGAAAATATATATTCATGAAAATCTCCTGCTCGACCCCAGAATGCGCTTTCACGCGCTTGAAACCATCATTCACGAAGGTCGCCACGCCATGCAGTACATAAAGGTGACAGAACAAGAACCAAAATGGTATGAATTCAAAGCAAAACGCTGGAAAGAAAATTGGCAGGGCTACTTCTCATCAGCTGAAGATCTCACAATTTATAATAATCAAGAAATCGAACGCGACGCGCAAAAATACACAATCAAAAAACTTAAACGCCTTGCTGGAAAATATCGAAATGAACGCGATTTTGCATTCACTCTTGAAGCAAATATCAATCGCTATGAAAACGCCGAACTCCAAGCTGTCAAAAAATATGGACCATTTGCCAGATGGCGAATTAACAGACGCGTTCGCAAAAAAGCTCAAAAAAATAACAAACATTGATCAATCGAAGCAGACACAAAAAAGTGCCTGCTTCTTTTTCTAGTCAATCTTGACAATTCAAGATTTTGTGATATACTTTTGCGAGGAAAAAAGGAGAAAATAATTAATGAAAGATTTGAAAATTTTTGATAAGAGCCGCATTGATCACCTCTTTTTTGACATGGAAGGCCAAGATTTGTCAAAAAATGGAATGTTTGAGTTTTTCTTGGAAAAAGAAAGATATTGCGTTGTTGCATCATCAAATGATGGCTGGGATCATGTTTCTGTTTCACACGCATCAAAAATCCCATCACCAAGCGTGATGACATATTTCAAAAACAAGTTCTTTGAAAAAAATGAAACAGCATTTGAATTCTTTCCATTGAGTCAAGATTATGTCAGCATGCATGACTTTTGCTTGCACCTTTGGCGTCCACAAAATCAAACAATCACTCTTCCAGATCCAAAACCATTTGTGAACAAAACAGCTGAAACCAAATTCAGAGGCGCAAAAACTTTGAGCTCAAAACCACACATTGTCAAAAATGCTGCATCAAATGACTTCGAATGCTTGATTGTCTCTCCAGTTTTGTCAAATCAGGTTTCATGGAATGCTTGCACATCTGCAAAAAACGGTTTCTTTGGTGATGTTGTTGCATTCAAAATTCACCCAGCAAAAGGAACTCCTCTTGCAAAATTCAATGCACAGTTCATGGGCTCAGAAATCATCTGGAAATCACTCAAAGAAAACGTCCAAACCCCACCAACATTCCTTGTTGGACTCAAAGATGTTTCTCATGAACAAGCAAAACAAATGGCAGATGAAGGAACTCTCATTGATTATTGCATTGAACATCAACACGATGATGAAGATGCCGCTGAAAATTGCTAGTCAAAATTAAAAAAATAATAAACATAAGAAAAAGCCATGCAGACCTTAGAAAAATCGCATGGCTTTTCTTTTTTTCGTTTAATTTTCACACACCAAAAAACTTTCAATTATTTTCTCATACTCGTGGTTGCCTTTTTGCACAAATCGTTCAATGCCCGATGCATAGATTGAATCCTCTTCAACTCCAAACTCCGAGATAATCTCAGGCTCATCCTCGCATCTGTCAATGTCGTTGTCACCATAGTTGAACTTGCCGTTCTCAAACAAATTAATATTCACTCCCTTGCTTTTCAAAAACGCATCTTCCAAAATGATAAATTCTGCCACACGGTCAAGCCTTTGTGTTATGGTTTCAAAAGCACGCCTTGCATCAAATCCATCAATGGTGATTTCATCCACCGCTTCCTTGATTGCCTTTCCATGCTTTCCACTCTTCATTTGTTCAACATGATTTTCAAAAAGCATGATTGCTCTTGAAATCATTGGGTTTTCGGTGCCTTCTCTTTGATATAACATCACTGATAAGAGCTTGCACCACATACTCCTCAAATGAAGATGAAAATCAAGATTGTCATAAATTTTGTACTTCTCTGTGAGCTTTGCCATTTCTTCTCCAGAAAATAAGTGCGCATCCAGCTCTGAAAAGTCCATGTAATAAGCTTCATATGGGTCAAATTCTTGACTCTCCAAAGCTTCTTTGTCATCTTCTGAATCCTCAATCTCTTCCCAAATTTTTGCAAGCAAAATTGCCTTCCCAAAATTGTTTTGCGGAATAATTTTGTGATACAAGTACTTGTGCAAAACATACTCTTGCTCAGCATGCTTGATTTCGTGCAGAATGCTGAGAAATGCTTCCTCTGGCAAACACATCTCATCAATGTCCACACCAACAGTGTTCGCTTGTCTCTTCACTCTTGAAGAATGGAAATTTCCAGAATTTCCATCAAGATCTTTAACAAGAAGCCTGATTGATGGAATAGAAAGCCTCTTCGAAATCTTGTTTTGAAAAGCTTGGAAAATTTTTCTCACACTCTTTTCAGCATGCTTGTTTCGAAGATATAACTCAAGAAGCGCAGGGAAAGTCATGCCATCCAAGTCAGTGGCATGCCCAGTTGTTCCAAAAAATCCGTGAATTTTGTTGTGCTTCATGATCCTATTATATCAGACCAACGTACATCTTTCAATACCAAATTTTTCAAGAATAAAAAAAGAAGTAATGTAGTATCTCTATAATTCGCATCTATTTGCGTAAAGTACAAAAAAATAAAAAAACCAGCTGAACGCGTACATCAACGTACGCAAGCAACTGGATTTATTAGAAATTTCTGACGCAGAATGTGCAAAATGTGACCGATTTATAGATGGGAGATGACGTGAGTTGGACACACCGCCACACACTTTCCGCAAGCTGTGCACTTTGATGGATCAATCACAGGAAGTCCATTTTGCATGGTGATCGCACCATGCGGACAAATCCTTTTGCATTCCTCACACCTGATGCAAGCACACGAACATGATTTTGCAATGCCTGCATCATCAAAAGTATTGTTGCAAATCACACCAATTTGCTGAGATGATGGAATCATTGCAATAAGATTGTTTGGACACGAACTCACACACTCACCACACCCCGTGCACTTGAACTCATTGACAATCGCAGCACCGGTCTCAGAAATCTCAATTGCCCCAAACGGACAAGCTTTAACGCAGTCTCCACAACCAATACATCCCGCTTTGCATGCCTTGATTCCTGAATGCAACGCTTCAGAAGCAGAACATGTTTTTTCACCAATATAATCATATTTGTTTGCACAACGGTTTCCACCCTTGCATTTCACAATTGCAACATTTTTAATGTTTTCTTCCAAAGGGCGAACCAAATGTCTTTTGAGCTTCTCTCGATTTGCAAAAGTGTTGACCCTGCATGCGTTTGCTTGAAGCTCACCAGAAGCCACACGCTCAGCAAATTCCGCACAATTCTTGCACCCACAAGAACCACAGTCAATGCCAGGGAGTAATGTCTTTATGTAACTCTCTTTTGGTGACAAACCTTGTTTCTTGCTTGAAATAAAAGATGCAAGAACCACAACACCAACAGCAACCAAAATTGCGGCGACAACAATCAAAATTATGTATAAAGTATCCATATCTTCTCCTTATTTTTTATCAGGCAATCAAACCTTGCGCCAAAAATCCAATAAGTGCAAGCACCGCCAAAATTACAAGCTGTGGAGCAAGTGCACGAGTTTGATCTGGCAGTGTCCTGTTGTTGATTCTGCTGTTCAATGCATAAAAGATCACATTCACTGCAAACATTCCAGCAAATTGCATTCCAGCATAGAAAAGCATATGCCAAAAATCAAGCGTCAAATTGCATGTGATTGCAAGACCAGCAAGGATAACCACATGAACAACAAACAAAAAGTTTTTTTCATAGTGATAAAAGTTCTCCTTGCTTGCTCTTCTCAAAATTTGCATGCCCAAAAATTCAGTCAATAAAACAATAGCAACGAGTGCAAAAGTCGCAAGTTCTGTTAAATCAAAAGGCAAAAACACATAATTATACAAGACATAGTACAAACTTGTGCAAATCAAACTTTCAACAAGAACCATCAGGTTTGACACAAGCATGAAAACTGTATGTTTTTTGTGAGGAATAACATTCAAAATTCCAAACCCCATGCTGAAACACACATTCGACACAATTGCAGCCGTGAAGGCGATAATCCCAAGATTCATTATTTTTCACCTCCCACTTCAAACACATCCGTTGTCAATTGTTGACTCTTTTTTTCAAGTTTTGCAATCTGGCTTTCTCGAATCATATATTTATATCGTTCAATAAGAAGCCTGTTCTCTCTGCGTTTTTCAGCGCTTGCAATCTCAATACTTGTGCCAACTGTGCAGAAAAGTGCGAGCAAAATAAACACCAAAAACCCAGAACCCAAAAGGCCAAATGAAACATCGAAATAAAAAATCCCAAACAAACTTCCATGCGCCAAAATTTCAATTATTGACGAAATCACAACCGCAAAAAGAACAAACACAATTCCCGTTGTTATTGTCTGGAGATAATATGTCTTTGAATTTGCCTTGTGAAGATAATAAATCGGATAAATACCAAGCACCAAAGCCGCAAGCATTGCAAAATCAAGCATTTCAGAAATTTCCAAAAACTCAAGACTCCCCACATAACCAAACACGAGTTTCAAAACCGTGATCACACCCGAAACAATAAGCGCATAAACAATAAATCTCACATGATTGCTTGTGATTTTTTCAATGTTTGAAACAATTGCAATACCAAGCACAAAACATGCCCCTGCCGCAATTGCAAGGACCATTGCGTTAAACCCAAAGTCCAAACATGAAACCATGCAACAAAGAGCAAGACATGCAAGTTTTGTGGGTGATATATAAGTCTTATTCATACTTCTTTGCCCTCCTTCCACGGAAAAATACACTTGCGAGCATGTCAAGAAGCGGTGACAAGATGTTCATCAAAAGCAAGCAAAAGAGAACACCCGCCTCTCCAAACAAATAGTTAACTCTCACCGCTGCAGCAAGCGCGCCAAAAAGAACAGAATAAGCAGCTTTTGCAGGCCATAGCGCAGGCGACGATGAATGTGAAGGCAACATAAACACACTCACAAAGAGGAATGAACCGGTCAACAATTCCGGCAAAATCCCTTCAACCCCCTTTGTGAAAATTGTCACAATCACAAAAGCAACGATCGAAAGAACTGGAATGTAAAAATCAAACACTCCACTAATCGACAAAATCAAAAATCCAACAATACTTGCAATGGCACATGTCGTTCCAAGCATTCCACCTGCATTTCCCAAAAATAAATCAAGAATTGGAACCACACCATAACCACTTTCAGCATAAATCTCAAGAGGTGACAAAACTTCACCGACCACTCCTGAATAAGCCACAAGAGTTGTTCCAAAACCAGCCACAAGCGCAGAAATCACACATGCACCAAATGCAGCCCCATGCACAAGCTCCTTGCCTTCTCCGCCAAAAAGCACTTTTGCAACCAGTGTGCTAATGAGACTTGCAATGATTAAAAAATAAATTGGAATTTGCACCGGCATCACAAGTCCCAAAACAAGACCAGTGATCACGCTTGAAAAATCCCTGAATGAAAAATGCCCCAAAAAGATGAATGAAAAAAACATATCAAAGACATAGCAGGACAAAATTGACACACTCAAAATCAAAAGGGCTGGGAATGTGTGAAAAATAATTGAACTCACAACCGATGGAACCAGTGCCAACAAAAGAATCAAATACTGAATTTCAACAGACATCCTCCTTCGAATATGAGGAGTTGCAGAAACCAAATATTTCCGTTTTTCCATAATTTAGTTTTCCCCCCTTGACTCAAGTTTGTGCTTCCCATTAGTTATTCTTTGAGCAAGATATCTCCTTGCAGGACAAACATAAGAACATGCTCCACATGATGTGCAAGCTTCAATTCCAAAAGATTTTGCAAAATCCAAATCATTTGAAAGCAAAAACTCTTCAATCTTGTAAGGCATAATTTTTGCTGGACAAACATCTGCACATTTCCCACAATGATTGCAAGGATATTCCTTTTCATCAGCAAATTCCTTTGCTGTCAAAAACAAAATTGAGTGCAAGGATGAATCAATCGCCACATTTGCAGATTCTTCCGCAATTCCACTCATACTTCCACCACAAATGATTTTGAATGAAATCTTTTGTGATTCCATCACCGGTGTTCCAACAAAATCCATGATTGATTGAAGTTTTGTTCCAACCTTAACAACAAAATTACCACGCCTTGCAAAACCCTCTCCACCAATTGTGATGAGCTTTTCTGTAACCGGCTTGTTCTCATTTAATGCTTCAAAAAACTCCTTGCATGAAAAGACGCTCTCAACATAAAGTCCATTTTGAAACCTTCCCGAAGCATCAAGCGTTTTCCCCGAAATATATCTCACAACCTCCATTGTTGTGAGTGGATAAAGATCTGGGAAAATCTCAATATAAAAGTCTTTAAGCTTGTTGCTTTTCACATATTTTTTATATGCAGAAATAGCAGATTTTTGATGACTTTGGAAAACAAATGTAATTGTGGCAGCTTCTGCAAGTTTTTTGAACTCAAGAGCGCCTTTGACAATTTTTTCTGTGTTTTCACGCATCAAAACTTCACATGCCGATTGATATGGATCGTTGTCCACACACGAAACAATAATTTTTGGTTTTTTTGATGCAGACTTTCTAATATATTTGATGTAACAAAGCTCCCCGTCTTCGTCCATGCAACCCGAAATCATAAGCCTTTCCAAAAGTGATTTCCTTGAAAAATCTTCAACTGGTTTGAATCTCTCAACCTCGTTTTTCTTGTCTGCAGTGATGAG
>JAFTJJ010000095.1 GCA_017456465.1 Clostridia bacterium
CATCCTCAATGGCCATGCGGACAGCATTGTAATCCGCTGTCAGATGCTCCACCTGCTTCACAGTGCAAGCTACCTCCTTGGTCACAATCACACGCTCCTTCAGATCCTTCAGAATCGCTTCTTCAATACTCGCTAACTTGGCTTCCTCAGCCCAGATGCTCACTTTATCGGTTTTGCTCGTGTTGATGATCACCTTCAACTCTTCTTGCAGAGCGTGCAGATGCTCACCATTCTTACCTACCAGACTGCCAATGTGACTCTTGGGGATATCCAGTGTCTTCTCCTGGTGGTTCTGATAGTTCTCCAGAAGGGAGTTGAGATACTCCATGGCTTGCTTGATGGCTTCTTCCTTGCCGTGCAGATGGAGCGAAGAACGACGACCGTTCAGCTGGTACTCCACACCCATCTCCTTCATCTTCTCTGCCAAACGCGCTTGACGGAATTCGGGCGCATTCTTCAAGATGTCCTCACGCACCATCAATGCCTTGTTTTCACGCTCATACTCCTTCACACGCGCATCCAACGTCTCCACTGCCTTTGTGCACACATCCGGTTCACCCATCACATAGATCATACCGTCCTTCTCCACGCGGATTTCCACTCCCAGCTCCTTCTCCAACTGCGTGCGAGTCACTCCCTTCTTGCCCACAATGCACTGCATGCAAATGTCATAATCCGCACGGAGACTGCAGAGTGTGTGATGAACCAACCACTCCTCGATCTCCTTCTTCGCACTCTCCATACTCTCCTTCTGACCACTGATTGTGACTTCACCCGTCTTGTCCTGGAGATCAATCTTCACACCAAACTTCTTCTGATAGCCGGAAATGTTCTGACCCTTCACACCGATGAATTGGGGCACCAAACGAGGTGCTATCTGGAGGACCACACTCTCAATCTGACCGAGCTGATTCATTACCGCGGTTTGCACCTCTTCTCTCTGCTCCTTCGCCAACACCACCATCATCAACTTCTTCTCCTCGCGGTTGAACTCGGTCATCACCTGGAACTTCTCTCGGAGTTCCTTCATGAAGGGATTGCCCTTGGTCATCAATTCGTTGAGTTGAGCAGCATTCAACTCAAACACCAACATCGCTTCCTCCATCGCTGTCTGCTTCTCTGTCAACAGTTCCATGGCTTGCTTCACATTCTCCTGCAAACCAGCAACTGTGAGCGTGTGCTTCTCCTTCATTCCACTCAGTTGCACATGCGCCTCCTGACGCACCGCAGCCAACTCCTTCGCCTTGTTGTTGAACAAGTAGTTGTAGAAGAGAGGCGAGCACACTCTCTCCTCCTTCACCTCACTGTGAGTGGCGAGATACTCCTTCACAATCGTCAGACCCTTGCGCTGGTCCTCCATCGTGCCAAAGAAGAGAATCGCGGTGAAATCCGCATTCATGCCCAGATAGCAACCACACTGCTCCTGCACCTCCTTGAAGGCCTTCATGCTGTTGGCAAGGAACATGGAGCGAGCGAAGGCAGTGACACTCACCTCGGACTTCTCTACACATCAGACATGAATAGCACTCTCACTCTTGAAGAGATCGTGAATGGCTCGTTCTGCCTGCTTCACACTGTTCTGACCGCCGACCAGACGAATCGTCTCATTATCCACCAGACGGGAGATCACGTGATACTGATCCTCGATCATGTGACGATACTTGGCATTGTGCGCCAACAAGGCACGAACTTCATCCTTTCCCAACTTCACCGTTTCCTCCACCTCATTCAGCATGTCCTTGATCATGGCTTCACACTTGTCCACATTCACCTTCTCACCCAGCACTGTGAAACCGTCACGTGCGTTGTGGATAAACACCTTCAAGTCTTCCTCCAGCTTGCGGAGATTGCTGCTGCCCTTGCCACAGAGACGACCTACCTTCTCGGTGGGAATGGGGATGTGTGTGCGGGAGAGAGCTTCCTTCTTCATCTAGACTTGAGATAGAAATGCTGAGTGTACTTCACGGTTGGTGACTTCCTGGAGACGGAGAAGGGCTTCGGAGACAAGGATAGTTTCACTCAATTGGGTTAATTGCGCTGATAAATCATTTGCTTCCGCATACAAAGCATCCTTCTTCTACCCATTACACTTTCGAAAAACAACAACTTTCTTGAGAGTTCCAATCTCCTTTCGTGCCTTTTCATATGTTGTAACATTTTCCAGTTGCTTTCGAATCTCTGCAATCTTGCGTTTTTGCTACTCACTCATGGAAAGCATTTATTTTTACTTCTTTTTCTTGTTGAGCACTCAAACTCGAGAATTCAATTTCATCTTCCAATTTCTGAATGCGCTGGTTCAATGTTTCGCTGGAAGTGGTTTCCTTCTTGGGACAATGGTCGATTGCATTCTTCACTTCCTTCTCAGCATCACTTGCTTTTTTCTATGTACATGAGCACGCTCTCTAGCAAAATACATAAGCTTCATTCTTTTTGGCTATTAATTCTTCGCGATTCTTTTTCATTGAATCGATTTCTTCTTTTGTCGTTTTGGTTTGTTCAGGAGCCATTTTCTACCTA
>JAFTJJ010000096.1 GCA_017456465.1 Clostridia bacterium
CATTTGAAACAGGAAATGATCTCATGGGGATTGTTGAGTGTGTGAAAAAAATCAAGAAGCTTTATCGCAGACACAAAACAAGTGGAAAGCCGGTTTACATCACATGTCAAATTTCGAACTTTGTTCCAAAACCATTCACTCCATTTGCATGGTGTGAGAGCATTTCTGTTGCAGAATCAGAAAAGAGATTTGGATTTATTAAAAAAATGCTTCGTGGAATTGGAGTTCGAGTTAAACTTTATTCTCCGGAGTATTCGTGTGTGGAATCAATTTTGTCAAGGGGTGACAGAAAAGTTTCTGAAGCAATTATTCAAGCGTACAGATTTGGCGCAGTGTTCGACAAGAACGCAAAATTATTTAATTTTGATGCATACAAAAAAGCGTTTAATTTTTGTGGAATTGACATTCAGTCCGAAATGGCAAGACGTGATGCGAGTTCAATTCAGCCTTGGGAAGGTGCGGACATGTTTGTTGAAAAGTCTTATCTCATTTCAGAATATGAAAAGGCAAAAAAGGGAAGTGTGACGCCAGATTGTAGAAATGGTTGCAAATCTTGTGGACTGAATGCAAAAGGAGGTTGCAAGCATGGTAATCTTTAAGTTCAGAAAGACGGGGCGTGCAAAATTCTTATCTCATCTTGAAATGATGAGACTTGTGAAACTTGCAATTCGCAGAGCTGGAATTGATGTGGAAGAAACCAAAAAGGGTGCAATGAAAATTTATTTTTCACCAGCAACACCAATCGGTGTGGAGTCTGAAGTTGAGTTTGTGGAAATTGACATGGATGAAACCGCTCACAAAGTTGCAGACGAACTCAAAACTTATCTTCCTGAAGGCATTGAAATCACAGGAGAATATGACACCAAGGGCAGAATGTTTATTTCTCAGACGGCGTGCCTTGCAAAATATAAAATTGAGATTGATGGGATATCTGACTTGCAAAAGAAAATTTCTGAAGTTTTGTCTTCTGCAGAGTTTTTTGTGAAACTGAAGATGAATGGCAAAATTTCCACCGAGAGTGTTAATACACTCATTCACAGTTTTTCTTTTGACAAAGGCAACCTTGTGTTGCTTGGGTTCACGGGTGAAAACAATCTTTCAATAACACAAACAATTTTGCAACTGCTTTCAACAATAGGAAGAGCAGATGCAGAATTTAAAATCAAAAAAACCAACCTTTTTTCAAAAATTGATGAAAGATTTCATGATGTGGAGTTGTTGCTCATGAGAAACAAGGTTTAACAAAATCAAGGAGAAATTATTATGAAAAGAGAAAATTTGAAAAAGGCAGATTTCGCTGAATATAACAAACTTGGTTGTGAGTCAAGAGCGGTTGCAAGAGTGAGGGGTGAGGAAAATTATGTGATTGTGGAAAATCCTGAGAGAGGGGTTTACAACATTCTTGCTGATGATGTGACAGAACTTACTGAGATTTCAGAATATATGACCATGCTTTACAAAAAAACAGACGGGAGGTTTGGAATCTTGTTTGCAAATGGTGCAAATGTTGTTTTGACAGCGTGCGATGACATCAGATGTGCGGGGCATTTAAAAACTGAAATGTTTATCATTAGAAGAGACAACAAGGAATATGTTGTAAAGATTTTTGCCAACGGAAACCTCAGGCGTTATGCCGGACCTTTTGCAGAAGTTCGTCCTTTTGACAAGCGCAGAAAAATGATTGTGCGTGAGATGTCAAATGGTGAGCATTCAGTGATTGCTCTTGACAACACTTTTAAGCGTGTCTCTGGATGGTTCAAGGAAATTGGTGAAGCAAATGACGAGGGAATGAGAATTGCTGTGTTTGGAAACCATTCTTTTATTCTGGACGACAATTTTCATGGTGCAAATGAAACGGTGAATAAAGTGTTCTTTGAGCGTGGCACAGATGGTGTTATTAAAGCGCCAACAGCGATCATGCCTGTTAGAAACTCAAAAGGTATGGTTGGTTTCGTGGATGGCACAAAATCTGGAGCACCACGCATTTCAAACTTTGTTTTTGGTGACAAAATTACCGCACCAAGAGAAAGTGGGCTTGTGACAATTTCAAGGACAATTGGCAAAAGTGAGGATGTGAAGCATATTTCACTCTTGAAAGCAGATGATGAAAATTATCTCATTGATCAAGTTGTGAACGTTGTGGAAGATCCTGAGTTTTTTGATGGTGTCATGAAATCGCTCGAAAAATCAAGAGGTGAATCAATCTTTAAAATGGACAGAAAGTACTTCATGAACAAGAGTACGCTTTCAGACATAAAAGTGGCTTATCGCAAATTTTTTGACAACAGAATTGACAGCATGAAAGAAATTATTTTGTCAGGAAGAAGTTTCGATGAACTTAGGGAGGATCAAGTAGAATACGTTGAGTTTTTGCTTGATGGCTTTAGAAAAGAACTTAGAGGAAACTTTAATGATTGTGTGTCAGCGAAGACTTCTGGAAGTGAAGCTGAAACTTTTGGAAGCCACGTTCTTGACGATCTTACTATTGATGAGATTTTGTATGATCCAATGGAAGAGATTTATGAAGAGCTTAAAGCTGGAAGATAATTTGAAGATTTGCTTAGTTTAATTGAGTTTTATTATATAATAAAATTGGCAAAAATGCCTTGACAACCCGACGCCCTTGTGGTATCATTTACCCGTGCCACATGCGAAGGGTTATTTTTTTGCAAGTGCGACGATGAAAATTATTATTGGTTTTTTGGTCGCCACCTAGTGCAGTGAGACTGGAGAAGAGGAGGAAAATACATAATGTACGCTATTGTTGAAGCTGGTGGAAAGCAACACAAAGTTGAAGCAGGCAAGTTCTACAAGTTCGAAAAAATCGAAGCTGAAGTTGGAGCTACTGTTGAACTCCCAGTACTTTTCGTATCTGACGAAGGAAAAGTTCAAACTGGTGCACCATACGTGAAAAACGTGAAGTGCGTTGCTGAAGTTCTTGAGCATGGAAAAGAAGACAAGATCGTTGTTTTCAAATACAAGCCAAAAAAGAACGAAAGAAAGAAACAAGGTCATCGTCAACCTTACACAAAGCTCAAAATTGTTTCAATTGGAAAGTAATTTATGACACACGTTGAAATTTTCAAAAGAAACAATCAAATCTACAAGATTGTTTGCGACGGACACACTGGTTATGGTGTGGCAGGCGAAGATATCTGTTGCGCTTCACTTTCAAGTGTTGTGCAAACGGCAGTTCTTGGACTTATGATGGTCGCAGGCGTCAATGTGGAACTTGAGAGAGATGAAAAACGAGGTTATCTTTCAGCGGAAATTGTTGAAGATCTCGATGGAGAAAGGCAAATTCAAGCAAATGCGATTCTTGACACAATGTTTTGTGGAATTGCAGACTTGAATGAAGGCTTTTCAGATTTTATTGAATTGGAGGTAAAAAGCTAATGTTTATTATTGCTCAGTTGTTTGCCCACAAGAAAGGTGGCGGTTCAACCAAAAACGGCAGAGATTCTAATGCACAAAGACTTGGTGTGAAGAAGTTTGCTGGTGAAAAAGTTAAAGCTGGCAACATTATTATTCGTCAACGCGGTACAAAAGTTCATCCAGGAACCAATGTTGGTATTGGTGATGACGACACACTCTTTGCGACAGCAGACGGTGTTGTAAAGTTTGAAAGAGTGGGAAAAGACAAGAAAAAAGTTTCTGTTGTGGCTGAATAACAAATTTATATTTTGAAAGCACAAGGCAATCACTTTGGTGATTGCCTTTTTTCTTTTTATTCTTTTAAGTTTATAATTAAAATATGGGCAAAATATTTGGAAGGGGTATTGAATTTGTGGTATTATTATAGTATAATAATGTCGTGATAAAGAAGGAGCAAAATTGTTATGGTTGATGGCTTTGTTACTTTATTTACTGAAACTGACATCGTTGGGCTTATTGTTCTTGGTGTGAGCCTTGTGTGTTTGATCGCAGAGGTATTCATTCCTTCTTTTGGACTTGTTGGCATTGGTGGCTTGATTTTGGCGGTTGCGGGCATTGTTTTTTGTGTTCTCAAACCTTGGCTGACTGTCGTGCAAATCATTTGGATTATTGTTGACATTCTTGTGATTTTTGCAGTTGTTATTTTGGCAGTGAAGTTTGGTTTCTTTTTGTGGAAGAAATCAAGGGGGGAAGTTCAAAAGAAAAGAAAAAAACAATTTCTTGAAATTGACGGGAAAAAGGTTCCAGCTGACGATGTGGGAAATCCTGATTTTTCATATCTCAAAGGAAAGGCTGGGGTTTGCACAACAGATCTCAATCCTGCTGGAAAGGTTGAAATTGATGGTGAAATTTTTGACGTTCACTCACAAAAAGGTTATCTTTACACTGGAAATATGGTGAGAGTTACAAAAACTGTCGGTGCAATTATTTACGTTCAAAAAATTCAATCTTAAAAACAAGATTTAGTTAAATTATATTTTTTTAATAAAGCAAAAACCATAACATATCAATATTTTGTTCATTTCTTTTTCGTAATTTTTCTAATGTGGAGAAAAAATTATGATTACGACAAATTATTCAACTTTGATTGCGATGAGCACAGCGGGCATTGTGACACTTTCAGTTTTGGGAGGAGTTCTTGTCCTTGTGCTTATTTTGATGTTTGTGATGGTTCCAATGAGGCTGTGGTTCAGAGCCTTGGTTTCTGGCGCTCATGTAACAATGACAAAACTTGTTGGAATGAAAATGAGAAAGGTTGATGTGAGAAAAATTGTGCTTACATACATCACTGCAAAAAAAGCAGGGCTTACAATCACAATTGATGAACTTGAAACTCATCTTATGGCGGGTGGAGATATTGAAAGAGTTGTGAAAGCATTAATTTCAGCAAAGTCAGCAAGTTTGGATCTTTCAAACCAAACAGCAAAAGCAATTGATCTTGCTGGGCGTGATGTTTATCAAGCAGTTCGAACATCAGTTGTTCCAAAAATTATTGAAACTCCAGCAATTTCAGCAATGGCAAAAGATGGAATTGAACTCAGGGTTAAAGCAAAAGTGACTGTTATGTCAAACATGCACATGCAAATTCAAGGTGCTGGTGAAGAAACAATTATTGCTCGTGTTGGTGAGGGAATTGTCACCACGGTTGGTTCGGCAGCATCACACAAGATTGTGCTTGAAAACCCAGATTCAATTTCTTCAACGGTTCTCAACAAGGGGCTTGACTCGGGAACCGCCTATGAAATTGTATCGATTGATATTGCTGACATTGATGTGGGCAGAAACATTGGGGCAGAACTTGATATTGCTAATGCTGAAGCTGAAAAGAGAATTGCTGAAGCCAAGGCTGAAGAAAGAAAGTGCATGGCAATTGCTGCTGAAAACGAGATGAAAGCGCGTGTTCAAGAAATGCGTGCAGTTGTGATTCAAGCAGAGGCTGAAGTTCCAAAGGCTCTTGCAAAAGCTTTATCTTCTGGCAAGATGTCTGCAATGGATTATTATAATCTCATGAATGTGCAAGCAGACACATCAATGAGAAATGCAATTTCTGGAAAGAATGCTGACGGTTCATCAAATGATGAAAAGAAGGCTGTGACTCCAAAACCAAGAATCAGACCGAAGTTGGATATCTAACGCAAAACAAGGCGGGGTATTTAAGAGAAATTTGTTATAGCAAAAAAGGAGGAGATAACAGCGTGAGTGCGATTGAGATTGCAATTGTTTGTGTGATTGGCGGCTTTGCTGTTATTTCTATTTCTAGAGCTATTTTTGTCAAAATCAAAGCAAAGGGGAAATCAAAAGGCAAAGAGGAAAAGTTAAAGAAGTCAAAAGAAAAAGCCAAGGCTGAAGGTTTGGACATTGCTGATTCAAAGTCAGAAGGGAAGTTAAAGGAAACTCCAGTAGATGAGAAGGGGTTTCGAATTACCAAAAAGGGAGTTGCTAAAATTCAAAAAAAAGCAATTGACCGTGATCCAAGAACAATGGCGAAGATTGAGCCAGTTTATGCAAAAAAAGAAAAGAGTGGCGGAGAGTATGAAAGTTTTGATGATTTGCTTTCAAAAATGAAAAGTGTTGGTGACCCTGACGAACTTGACGATGAAACTTTCAGAAAAATGTTTATGTCGGGAGCAGATCAAGGAGTTTTTGATGGTGATGATTTGGATGAGATCCCAATGAGCAGCAACTTTCGATCACTCGAGAGTCCTCCAAGCGGAAAAATCAATCGAAAGCTTGAACATTTCACAATTGATGGGAAGCATTTGAGGGAACAGCAAAACTTTCAAGATTTTCCAAACAGGAAGCCAATGTTCAACACAAATGTTGAATTTACGGAGAGAATCACGGGGCGTTATGCAAACATAACAATGGGTGACATTTCAAACAGGCTTGCGCCATCAGAAGAGCAAATGAAAAAGCAAGAAGAAATAAAGGCTGCAAACGAAGAATCTGACGAAGATATTTTTGCGAAGATTATGGAAAGGAGACGAAGAGAGCTTGGTCTTGAACCTTTGAACCCAAGAGAGCCTGCCGACGAGAAGGAAGTGGTCATCACTCCTGAGACATTGGTGATTGCGGATGCAATTATGAATCCGCGAAGCAAAAAAAACATCAAAAAATAAAAAAAGACGGAATTAAAAGTTTCCGTCTTTTTTTTTTGACAATGTAATGAAATGTTTGCAATCTTTGTTATTTCATATGAAGGGAAATTTTGAAGATTGATCCATCAAGGAATTCGAAGATGTCATCATCAATTTCATTCATATTGAAAACTTCCTGTATAATGGTTTTGAAGTAATCTATGGTGTCAATTTCGTTTCTCAGAAACAATTTTCTCACTGTTTTGAGTTCATTGTATGAACCCCAATCATGATCAAACACATATTCTTTCATACGATTTTCCTCTTTTTTTATTAAACTACTTTGTTTATTGATATGACTGCTTTTTGACCATTCAGAAGATGAATGGTTATTTTTTGTTTGGTTGAACTGACTCTGTTTGAAATATCCATTGAAAGCAGCGTTTTGATGTTTGATGTGATTTCTGATGTTTTCATATTTTTTTCCTAAAATTTCTTATTTTTTCTGTGGGTTTGAATAATCTAGCTTTTCTAAACGCACAACTATATTTTACATCAAATTAACATAGAATGAAAGTAAATTGATGTGACTTGTTTTGTCACAAAATGAGGGAGATGGGCGAAAATGGTAAAATTTTCAGAAATTCTTAATGAGTTAATCGATGATAAGGGTTTATCCTTAAGAAAGCTTGCGCGCGAGTCAGGAGTAACTTCGTCACAACTGAGCAAATATCTCAAGGGGTTGATGCCGACGATTGAAATTGCAGTCAGGCTTGCGAACTATTTTGAAGTGACTCTTGATTTTTTGTTTGGAGTTGAGTCTGAGAATTTTTTTGTTGAACCAATTGAACTGGATCTTGACAATTTTGTTAATAAATATGAAAAGTTGCTTGCAGAAGCAAAGACCAGTCATTATAAAATTGCGAAGAAAACAACACTGAGTGAATCGAGTTTGAGGCGTTGGAGAAAAGGGCATGTGCCATCGATGGATGCATTTGTGATTATTGCGGATGCTCTTTCAACATCAATTGATTTTTTGGTTGGGAAAGTGTCGGACAAAATTTCAAAATGTAAATTTGCCACAATTTGACACGCAAATAAATTGCAATCACAATATTTAAACACAAGAATTTTGTATTCTTGTGTTTTTTTGAATTTCAGAGATATTGGTCTTGTGGCAAACAAAAACATAACAAATTTTAAAGATTATATTTTTTAAACAAAATTATAATTCTTGAAAATTTTGAGAAGTAAGCAGTTGCATAGGTGTGTTTTTGTTTGATATAATACATATGTAAAAGACAAAAACTAGGAGAATTTAAAGGCGTATGGCAAATTTTATTTCTGGATGGGTTGCGGTCGTTGGGCGTCCAAATGTGGGGAAAAGCACGCTCATCAATGCGCTTGTTGGAGAAAAGGTTTCGATTGTGAGTCCAAAACCTCAGACAACAAGAAACAAGATTCTGGGCATTTTGAATGAAGAAAACGCTCAAGTGGTTTTTGTGGACACTCCCGGAATTCAGAGCACTGCGACAGCTTTGGGGCAAGCCATGCGAAAGCAAAGTACAATTTCAAAAGGTGAAGCTGATGTAGTGCTTGTGGTGCTTGATGCAGGCAGAGTGAATTCTGAGGATTTCAAGCTTATTGAAAGATACAAAAATGCTGGGATGAAGTTGATTGTTGTTATCAACAAAACTGACAAGGTGAAGCCAGACAGGGTTTTCCCAATCTTGGAGAAGCTCAATGCTTATTCATTTGTGGACAAGTTTGTGAGTTTGTCAGCGCTTACAAAAAAGAATGTTGATTATCTCAAAGAAACCATACTTTCGATGCTTCCTGAAGGAGATCCGCTCTTTGACAGGGAGATTTACACCGACAAGTCACTGAGGTTTATGGTTTCTGAAATTGTGAGAGAAAAGGCGCTTCTTTTCTTGCAAGAAGAAATTCCACACGGAATTGCGGTTGTTGTGGACGAGTTTGAAGAAAAAAAGACACTTGTTAAGATTTCGGCAACAGTTGTTGTTGCAAATGCGAACCACAAGGCGATTGTGATTGGGGCTGGCGGAGAGATGCTCAAAAAAATTGGGTCTTCTGCAAGAAGAGACATTGAAAAGCTCACTGACAAAAAAGTCCTTTTGGAGCTTTTTGTGAGAGTGGAAAAAAACTGGCTTGAGAGTGCGTCTTTTGTTGGTGACATTTTGAACGATTAGTTTATTGATTTTGGTTGTTTTGGGAATAAATCACTATGTTTTTGACTATAATAAAAACAAAGGGAGATTAGTGTTATGGCAAGTTACGAACAATTAAGTAAGATTTATCAAATTTCTGAAGAACTTTTCAAAAGAACTGGAAAGATCGCTTATTATGGAGCGATGCAAAGTGCAAAAGAGCTTGCAATGGAAAATGTTGCAGCTGAAGAAGGTTCGATTGAAAAATAACACTTAGTCATGATTTTGCGTTGAAAATTCAAGGCTATCATATTTTTATGATGGCTTTTTTTATTTACTTTGAGTTTTTGTTGTGTTAAAATCAAAGTAATATATGAAGGAGAGTTTTGAAGGGGCGTGGATTTAAAGACAAAAGCAATTGTGATGGGGGCTGTGGACAAAGGCGAATCGGACAAGCGTGTCAGGTTGTTTTCTGTTGACGCGGGGGTTTTGGAAGCAACTGCAAGGGGAGTGAAAAAGCAAGGGGCAAAGCTCAGCTCTTGCACTTTTTGTTTTGCGTTTGTGGAAGTTGTTTTGGCAGAAAAGAATGGTTTTTTCACGGTGACTGCTTCTGACATGATTGAGCCTTTTTCAGAGCTGTCTTATGACTTGGACAAGTTCCAACTTGCATCAAGTGCACTTGAGATTGTGGCTGAAATTGTGAAAGGAAATGAAGATAATTCAAAAATTTTTGTTGAACTTTTGAATTTATTTAAGTTATTGAGTTTTTCGAACAGTGGAAGTGACAAACTTTTATGGTGCAAATGGGCGATCGACATGCTTTCACTTGCGGGGTACAAAATCGATCCAAACAAGTGCAATGTTTGCGGGAAAAAGGCAGCGGATGCAAACAATCTTTTTATTGACATGGAAAGTGGAAGTGTATTTTGTGAAATTCACAAGCCAATCGCTGGTATTATGCGAGACATAACAAGCGGAGAATTCAGGGTTTTGTCGGGCTTTTCGCATGTTGGACTTGAAAACATGGCTGGTCGTTCCATAAAAGACGAAAGTGTGAAGGAAGATGATTTCTTTGACTTTGTGAAGAGGCTTGTGGAAGGGATTTTGGGCAAAAAACTTAAATCCATCTTATTGTGACAATAAAATTTGTAGTTTGGTATTTACAAATGTGCTTTTTGTGTGTAAAATTATGGCATGGAGATGATTTTTTATGAAAGATTATTTTGATGATTTGTATAAGAGCATAAGAGATTCAATTATTGACAATGGATTTGATGCTGAATTAGATGAAGTTGTAGAAGATTTGATGGATGAGGATGAGTTCTATTACAATGCGGTTATAAGAAACTTTATCTCAAGAGAAACAGCATCGATGAGAAATGAAGTTGCTGATCTTGAAGAAAAGTTTGGCAAGGAAGTGGCTGGCATTGTTGACTTTGCTGAATTTATTCCTGTTCTTGGAGAGGTTCAAATTCCTGAAGCGCCAGAAGATGGGGTGCTTGATGTTGATGATATCATTGACATGGCTTTTTGTGTTTGCAGTGCAGAAGTTGAAAGAGACAAAGAACTCAAAAATGAAATAACCTATGTTAAAGACGAGTTGGAAGAAGCGGGGATTTTGTACAGTCTTAATGGTTATAATCAAGTTGGACTTGATGCTCTTGAAAAGTTAAGAGAGAAGATCATTGCGTTTTATAACGAAGCAATGAAAGCAAATCAATCTGGTGAAAGTGAGAAAATATAAATTAAAATGAAAGTCTGGTTTTAAAATTGCCAGACTTTTTTAAATAAAAAA
>JAFTJJ010000097.1 GCA_017456465.1 Clostridia bacterium
CCTCAAGCAATTCTTCTCTCATTTTCAAAAGCTCCTCATCACTCATGTTTTCGATTACTGATTTTCGTCCGACTATCTCCTCCCCACAAAACAAAAAACAAGAATTTTAACTTTTATTACATATCTGTATTAAAATGCAATCCCAACTTCTTTCACTCTATTAGAATCTTAGCTTGTTTTTGTTTTTCTTGATCTAGTCGGCTTTCAACTCCTCAAGCAATTCTTCTCTCATTTTCAAAAGCTCCTCATCACTCATGTTTTCGATTACTGATTTTCGTCCGACTATCTCCTCCCCACAAACTTCAAATAGCATTTTAATAGCAGACATATCAGGCGGAACATAGTGCGTGGCAACTTTTTTCTTAAGCAAAACAAGCCTTTCATTTCCGCTTTCTCTTGGTTTGCTTGAGTCTTGCTCTCTTTCCTGTTCTTCCGCCTCACTTGTTTCACGCCCAGAGTATATATCAGGTTTTTGATTTTCGAGCATTTTACTGACACAGTCTTCACATTTTTCTTTTGAAACATCATTCAACTTGTCACAAATCACATCACTCTCTCCGTCAGACTTTTTGCTTTTTGCCACCTTTTCTTCCCTTTCGCCATATTCCAAGATTTCTTCCGAATAAAAGAATCCCTCAGCTCGCTTCGACAAAGCCTCAAAAAGCTTATCCTTGTCAAACTTGAAATTATTTTTCTTCATCACATCAACCCTTTTCTTTCTCGCATAAGTTTGTTAAACAATCGCTCCTTGTCCTTTTGCACCCAGCTTTTTTCAGGTTCAGTCGGCTTGTTCTCTGGTCTTGTCATGACAAAATATCTAAGTTCATCCATCGAGTGATCGTCCTTTTTGATTGGTGCATCAGCTTTCCCCCAAAAATATGACTTGAACTCTCTGATCATGTTTTCGCAAGTCCTGAACACAAAAAGCTTGCTTTCCCCGTTTGCATCTTTCAAATAGGACTTCACCCTGTTGATTCCAGAAAATAAATCTTTGTTGACTTTTGGATTGACCTTGATGCCATAGTCAAAAAACAATTCAGACACAGACCTTGGAGAAGCAAGTGTTTTTTGATTTGCCGCCGAATCAATAATGGCTTCAAGCTTTCCATCGCGTGACTTTTTCCAGCCAAGCCTTGCGGCAAGCGCATGAATACACTGAGCATGATGCTCAAGCGTTTGGTTTGACTCATAGTGCTCGCCCACAACATAGATGTTTCCATCAAAATCCACCGCATAAAAATGCGCTGAAAGTGGATTTGAAAGCCCAGGGTCGATTGAAATGTTTTCTTGCCAGTCAAACGGAACAGGAAAAGGATCAATCACATGCACCTTCTCGTCAAATTCAGAATAAACAAGCGAAGAATTAAATCCTGAAAACCTTCCAAATTTTCGATTTTCAAGCTCAGCTTCCGAAAGTGTTGAAGAAAGACGCTTGACTTCTTCAGCTGACAAAAAGGGATTGTCACTCCAGTCCATAAAGACATAAAAAACTTCATCGTCACCACGCTCATTGAGGTAAATTTGATTATAAACAAATGTGAGCCCCTTGAGCGGCGTCATTGTTCCAAAAATGTCACCACATTTGTCAATAACTCTCATTCTGCACTCGACATAAATGTCTTCGGGTGGCTCTTCATCAAACCAAACAAAATCAAGTGATGTTCCTTGAAACTTTTCACGCCCTTCTTCTGCACTTTTGAATGAAATTCTCGACAATCCACCAAACACATTCTTGATCACAATTGTGTCAATCACTCCAAATTCAGGCGACCCCCTTTTCCCACTTCGCATAACAATGTCATCAATCCATGACTTGTTCAGATATTTGAGAATCTTTTCTTGCGCAACTTCTTTTTGAACTTTTTGTGACAAACTCACAACCCATCCAACAACATCCTTTCGGTTTTCTCTGAATGGGTGATTTCCTCTTGCCATCCAAATTGCTTCCACTGCTCCACACTCAGTTTTGCCCGTTCGGTTTCCACCAAAAACCCAACGATTGCGTTTTTTTGATTTGTGAAACTCAAGTTGCTTTTTGTGGACAATTTTTCCAGTGTTATATGCACGAAGCGCAAAATAATTTCTGCTTTCAAGCTCACCTTGAATTTCAAAAAATCGCTTCAAATTTTGACTTAAATTCTTCATGTTGATTTTTCTTGTTTTTTGCATTTTAAACCCTCATTTTGTTGTTTTTAATTATGTTTTTATGGTTTTTGCAATTATTTTTGCGATTTTTCAAGTTTTACATAATTTTGTTTTTTGTTCCAAATCACATCAAATTTCCACATGTTTTTGTTTCAAAAATCATTCAATCATCTTTTATACTTTTGTTCATGAAAAAGTTGCTTAGTTTTTTATCTTCATCTTTAATCCTTGTGCTGTGCTCAATCGCTCCAGCAAACTTTCCTAGTGCCAAAGCTTACAATCAAACTTCAAGCTATGGCTACATGAAGTGTGATTCGTCATGCCTGTTTTTCAAAACAAGCGACATCACAAACATGAACATTGACAACATTTATTTCATCATTCCAGAGGGCTATTTCGTCAAAAAGATCAGCGAAGTTTCATCAACAACAATTCAAGTGTCCTACATGAACAAAACAGGGTTTGTCATGACCGAACGCGTGAGAGAAGTTGACTTCTTGCCAGAGATCAAATACCTTCAAAACATAACTTTCGACATCTCAAGCTTTTCAGGCACACAGCTTTGGAGCGTCCCTTCAACAGAAGATTCGTCAAAAATTTTGGTCAAGATCATCCCTGCAGGAACAAAAAAACTCACCTATGTTGCAGAAGCACGCGGTGAAATCCCTGTCGGATCAACATCCCCTGTTTGGTTCTATTGCTATTACTCTCCTGTTTCCGATCCAACCAGCGTTTTTGAGGGTTATGTCCACAGTGAAAAAACATCATCGCTTTCACCAATTCCAGAAAACCTTGAGGGAAAAATTCTTGAAACAACTGAAAGCCAAAACCAAAACACAAGCAGCTCACACACCACACTCCCCAAAACTGTCGAAATCGTCTTGATTTCACTCATCGCACTGCCAATTCTTGTAATCTTGGTTCTGCTTTTTCTTTCAGGAAGACGCAAAGAAAAAGCAGCAAATATTGCTGCTTCAAACTCAGACAATTTTCACGAACTTGACAACACGCCAATTTCAAGAAAAAACACCCAACCAAAAAATGACATAAACTATCTCAAAAACAAAAAGTTTTCCCTCAAAAAAAGCTTTGACAACTTCATGTTTGAACCAACCTGCAAAAACAGTGAAAACCACAAAACAACAATTGCTTGGGATTCTCTTGAGGACAATGATGATGATGATCTGCTTTAACCCTTCTTCACTCCACGCACTCCTCTCATCTTGTTTGCCGAAAGCTCACTCATGGATTTGTTAAACACCTCTTTGATCCATGCCTCACCATCAAGGAGCTCACAAAAAAACCTTGAATCAAATCCAGATTCTGCGCACTTCACAGAACATCTTTCAATGCTTTTGCTCACCCTCCTGAAAACCGATCTTTCATCAATTCCAAGCCGGCTTGCAATACTTTCTGTTTTCATTCTCTTGAAAAATTTCATATCAACAATTTCATAATCAATTTCCGAAAGACCAGAGAGAATGTCTCTTGTGACTGCAACAACACGAAGAAGCCTCACCTTTCTGTCAGACATGTCAATCACCTTTTCAATTTCCTTCATGGTCGAACTCACTCCACCAAAAACCGAAGAAACAGGAACAATCGAACTTGCCCTTTGAAGCACAATGTTGTCCACAACCTTAATGATGTTCGGAAGTGACGGATAAACCGTAAAAAGAGCTTTCACATATGCCGATATTTTGTTTTTTTCAAGAACCTTTGCGCTTGAACAATTTTCAACACTTTTTGCAAAATTTGTTGACAAATTATATGATTTTGATTGATTTTTGCAGTTTTCAACATCACTTTTGCAGTTTTTTGCTTTATCAATCTCCATTTCATCTTTGGCTTTAATTAATGTTTGACCCATCATATTTCACTTGCTTCTCCTTGTTTTTTTGTTTGGGGCTCTGCATGTCGAAAATTGTCGATTTTTATTATTTTACTATTTTTAGCTTTCTCACACATCACTGCTTCTCATTGTTCGCTTTTTCAAGAAAAATCTTAACTAACACAATTTTCAATTTGCCTGCCCGTTTGTTTCAAAACACCCCCAGTATAAACTCGGCTTTCAAAAGCGTATCCAAAAACTGACACCCTTCAAGGTGCTTTTTTTTTGTGATTATTTTTTTCGAGTCACGTTCGTTGCCTTGAAACAAAACCATCATACAAAACAAAAGTGGCCAGCATCCTGTCCACTTAAAAAAATCATTTGAATTTTTTTCTCAAAATTTCACCCACAGAAAAAATCACGTCCAAAAAAATATTTTTATTATTTTTCAAATACCCCCTTTTTTTGTTTTACGAAAACTGACAATATATGCTAAAATACGAAAGTAATATATTTATTATATATTAGCAAATTCAGCAAACTAATTTTAGGCGTCAAGGGAGAACTTATGAAAAACTTCATTTCAAACAAATCAAAATTCATCAAAGTGTTAACTCTTGTGATCATGATGATCACTTCTGTTTTTGCGCTCGTTGGATGTTCACTCACCAACCCAGATCAAGAAGAGGCAAATGCGTCTTATGATTCATCAGGCAATCCAAGAATAACGTCACTCAGTGTTGACTATGCACCATTTTCAATTTCTGATGATGGACGCTCTCAGATCATTGATGGAAACTCTGGAGTTTTCTCTTTTGTCCTCCCATATTATTTCAATGGAAACCTTGAGTTTTTGCAAGAAGCAATGGAATCAGCTGGCTATAACCTTGGCGATGAGTTTGCCTATGACCAAAATTCTCTCGGCATGAATTATTTTGTTGACAAAGAACTCAAAACAAAATGCACGTATGCAAGAACTTATGCTCCCTTCTATGCTTCATCAAATGCTGAACTTCAATCATATTTCACAGATGAAAAGTTTGAAGAATATGGCATTGATGCCGGATCAACTCTTAACAAAACAGTAACATTCAATGGCGAAGGATTTTATTCTGTCATAAACAAAACCTTCTTCACTCAAGACTCAACAGCCTACACAAGCTACACCGTTGCAAGGGTTTACACCTATGCTTCAACTCTTGTTGATGTCGTTAATTCACTTGACGCATCATTCCCATCAGGATTTCAAATCAATGATTTTTTTGCTTTCCCAGACCTGTTGTTTGTTGTTGATGGACAAAATGTCGAAGTTCGAGTTTCAGTCAATTTTGACAACATTGTTTTGAATCCAGCCAACACAAACACGTTGCTTGAAGAAATCAACCCAACTGAAACGTTCACATTCAAATACCAAAAAACAAACCCTGCCACAAATGTGACCACTTGGGAAATTGCCCCAGCTTCAATGATTTCATATTATTTTGACGAGGATGCGGGTTTTGTGATCAAATTCAATCCAAGACTCCAAGAAGGCTCAACAACAAGAACCCTCAAAGTCAAAGCCCTTTCAAACACAGCCGACACTTCTGGCGTTCGTGGAAATTCAAACTTTTCAAACAACATCAAATATAACGCATACAAACTTGAGTTCAAGGCTTACAGCGTCAACAGCACAACAATTGATTATTTGGGACTTTCATACAACACCGAGGATGAACTTGAAAACGCATTCTACTTTGCAAATGTTGACACAGTTTTCAGTTCAATTTTGAACAAAGAAGTTGTCACAAAACTGACAGGCTATTTCCCAGAAGGCAGACAAGTAACAGTTTCAAGAAATGTTGACATGTCTGATGGAATGTCATATGCTCATCAACCATGGACAACCAACGAACACGCAGAAAACACAATGTTCCTGTCTCGCCTTTACAGTGACGCAACAGCAATTGCACCAAATAATCTTGCCTTCAACTCATTCTCATCTGCAATCAACTTCGCTGATCAAAACAGCGTCAAGGCATACATAAAAACACTTTTTGAAACCAAAGCCCTCAGAGAAAATGATGGCTTTTATGTCGTAACACCAAGAAATTCATCAGCTGAAAACATCGTTCATTTCAAACCAACAGCTGACGTTCCATATGAAAAACTTTTCAATCTCTTTTTTGAAGACACAACACTTGTTCATGATTCAACTCTTGTTTCAAACACAATAACAGTTACTTCTTGTAACCAAACAAGCAACTACAAGTTCTATGCAAACTTTGCAAAAGTGCAAAACTTTGTAATGTCTGGAAACATTCATGATGGAGACCTCTTTTTCACAAGCCAAAACTCTGCCCTCTCTGGAGTGACAGTTGGTGTCTATGATTCAAATGGCACAAGACTTGCTGAAGTTTCACCACTTGAAAATTACACAAAAACTGGCTTCGAACGAATCCAAATCACTGTTGCTGGAAATGAATTTTCTGTTTGTGGACTTTCTCACACAGAAAACGTCATTTTCCAAAAATTGCATGAAGAACAGTCTGGCGGTTTCACAAAAACACTTCCATATGAGTTCTATTCAGCAACCATGACAGCGACCAATGCTGGAAGCAACGCAACACAAAAATGCCTCACAGCAAAGAAAAATGAAACAACCTTCACCGACAAAATCAACAACACAATCATCGGAACAAAATTTGAAAACAGCACAAATCTCGTTGTTAATGTTTACACACAAAATGATGCGGGATTCGGAAATCAACTTGTAGGTGATGGCAATGCAACCGGCGTTGAAATCATCAAAAGCACATCATCAACAGTCGATGAAAACGGTTATGTAACAACCAATGTAATCATTTCTGTGTCTGTCCCATCAAACTCAACACTCATTGGCTACAACATGCAGTCTTTCCAAGAATCAAAAAAGACACTTTACATTTCAAATGGCAATGGAATGATTCTTCATGTTTCACTTTTTGACAATGAAGAAGGCAAATATGTCGATGAGATCTTCTATCACACAGATGGCGCAACACCAGTGAACTCTTCATCTGTCACAAAGTCAGCCGATGGCAGATTCTATCTTTACGAAGGACAGGCTTACGCTTTCGACAGCATGGCTGATGAGACAACATCAAACTATCAATTGGTGACAGAAGGAAACCTCTTCGAGCAAGATGTGATCAAATCCCTCATCGTCACAAAATCTGGCGGAACAGAAACTTACAGCCTCATCACATACTCAAAAGCTCCATCAGCATACTTCGTTGTTGCCAATGATCCAAGCATTGACGACTCAAACAATGATGAACCACAAGACTACACCATCGCTGTTGATTATGATGGACACAAATTCTTCAAAACAAGTTCTTCAAACAATGGTGAGGTTCATGTCTTTGCTGAGGCTTACCAAACAGAACTTAAGTATGTTTCAGAAGCCCACAATGAAACCCAAGGCGACATTGATTTTTCTGTCACAACTGCAGGCACAGGTCCACAAAGTGTTTATGTTTATTATGACACAAAGGTCTATGAAGGCAATGGAAATCGCTATCTCACTGCCCCAATCGGCAAAAAACTTCTCGTGACTGATGTTTCAGTCAATGCCTACACTTGGTATTATGGCAACTTCAGCAACACTGAAGACCTTTTGAATGCCAAAAAAATATTGTCTGGCTCAGACATTCTTTCTGCAGCTTATGATGCAAATGAAGATGTTCGTGCTTTCCGCGCACTCATTGGCGCGCAGATAATTTCATATTGCTATTATTACATTCTTCCTTTGGGAAATGCTGAAAAAATTCATGTTTCACAAACAATTGGAACTGTTCAGTCAACAGAAACAAAGGTCATCGGAATCCCACAATACAAACTTAATGGCAATATTTACAATGGAGACATTTTGACTTCTTCAGACCTTAAAAATGCAACGGCAGACTTCACCGTTTCAACTCCATCTGGCGAGTTTTCACTTGGTGGCGACATCTCTTTCAAAATTGAAAATAATCAAGTCAAAGTCTCACTCATTGACCCTAACACTAATCATGAAACATCAACAACATTAACCAATTATTTAAAAGATAAATATAATGTCCAAATCCGTAACAACGGATTCATTTATGATGCAAAAAACAATAGCTATGGGCTCAATTCGACAGACTACAGTTACACAGAAAATTATGAATATCATGTTGCTGGTCATTATCAAGCTCCAAACATCACCACGGGCGCGAAACCTGTGTCAGTCAAGACTTACATCCTTGCAGTCGAAATCAAAGATGGACGCCTCACATCAAATGTTCAAGAGGTTGTTCAAATTGGAAACAATTATTACCTCACAAAAGACATCACATATGTAAGCCAAATTCCACTTCTTGGTGAAAATGGAAGTGTTGTGGGTTATTTCAGTTCACTTTCAGAAATCAATGAACATTATTCACTCGAAAGCAATGAAAGTGATGAAAATTACGGAAAATATTATCAAATAACGATCAATAATCAAACATTCAAAACATATGAAGACCTTGCTGCCGCTGGCTATACCTTTGTCAGAGACATGGGAAACCAAAATGTTGGTGAATATGAAAAGGATGGAAACTATTACACTGCAGAAAAGCGTTATTACACCACCGACATAAACCAAATGAGAACCCTCATCAAACTGAATGGCGAAGCAACTCCTTGCACATCTTCAATTGGTTCAAACATGTTTGTCTTCCACACATTCAAAGTGAAAAATGATGACAACACAACCGTAAGTGCCTATGACTATGAGTTGTCAATAACTGATGGTGGCACAGTCTATCATCACCCACTCACTTACATCACACCAGACTTGAATCATGGCGAAATTTACAAAACCCCAGATGGTCAACAACTGACAGTCGAAATCACTTTTGCAAAAACCCCTCTCACGCTTGACGTCTTGATGCGTGAAGCAAAACTTGCAAGCGGTGGCACACAAATTTATCTCATGGGCAAATACATCATGACAAACAACTCTGACCCAATCGCTTACCCAGCCTTTTCAAACATTCTTGCCACTGGTGAATTTTCAGCAATTGATCTTGCAAATGACGCACCAACTTACTCTCTTGATTACACCAACACACAAAATGTAGTTGAAGGATTCCCAGGTGTCCGCTTGCTTGCTGGCGCACCTTATGCAAATCCAATTCTCACACTCCAAATTCGCCACAAAGCAAGTGAACTTGCAGGTGTCAACCTTGCACTTGACATCAAACAGGCTTATTATGTCGAACTTATGACAACAATCATTCCAACTGAAGGCACAAACCTCATTCAAGACTTCTCAACTGTTGCCTTCAAAGACACACTCACCAACATCAGCCAAAATGATTATATTGACAACATCTATCAACTTCTTTCTGCCGAAGACTTCGACCTTGTTGAGGCATACAGAAAAAATGCCGATGGATCATATTCATCTTGGCTCACTGATGCAAAAGGACAAATTGTTCCTCTCACAGTCCAAGAAGTTGGAATCAATGACAATGATCCTTACTTGTACTTCGCTGACAGCCTTGCTGCTGATGGAAAATATAAAAACAAAGTTTATCTCTATGACGCTCTCACAGACACATTCTTTGCGGCAAAGTACGGCACACATGTCATCATTTGGGAAACCTCACCAACA
>JAFTJJ010000098.1 GCA_017456465.1 Clostridia bacterium
CTGAAAGTGCTGATTGCGTATATGCAATTGTCGCAACACCCGCATTGAATACTGAAACATTTTCAAAAGTTCCATTTTCAATACCAAGTGTTCCATGATTGTAAATTGCGTGCTTTTCAACAGATGTCGCAATAATCCTCGCATTTTCAGATATATTAAGTGCACTGTTGTTTTGGTGAACAGCAATCTCAACCCCGTGCGACGTAGATGCTTGCACAACATTTTCAAGGAATGTTCCACCTGAAAGATTTGCTGTTGAGTTTGCGCCGATGTACATTCCAGCACCAATTGGTCTGTTCACATTGCTTCCAATCGTGTTGTATGCAACATAGCCTGAATACATGTTGAATGTTGAGTTGTTTCTGATGTAAACGCCTGCGCCTCTTCCAAAAAATTCCGAACGCGCGACAAAATTCCCATCAGAATCATATCCATCAACTTTGTTTGAAACAAATCCATAAAGTGGATCGCTGTTTTCGACATCTTCAGATCCCCACATGTTCAGAACAGATAATTCTCCCAAGTAGATTCCACCACCACCAGTAAACCCAACATTACTTCCCACAAGGATCTCTGAAACATCGTCTATTGATCCAATGTTAACAGTTGCATTTTTTGTGTAAATTCCACCACCAGTGTCAGCTCTGTTTTCTGAAATTGCCCCACCATTGAGTTGCAACACAGTTGCAGAAATATCACTTGATTCACCAAGAATGTGAATTCCTCCACCTTGCGATACTGATGAATTTTCTGAAATTGTTCCAGAATTCATTGTAACATTTGCTACTGAAGAATAAATTCCACCACCACTTGTCATTGCATTATTTTGATTGATCGCAGCACCGTCAATTGTCAACAACACATTGTTGGTGTGAACATAGATTCCGCCACCAAACTTGGCAATGTTTTCATTAATTTCAACATTCTCATTCAACTCAACATTTGATGATGATCTCAAAAACAATCCACCACCATACTGAGAAGCTTCATTTTCTGTGATCACATTTTTTGTTCCATCACTCAAAGTTTCAAACGCCATTGCGCCAGATGACCTGATTGCAATTCCGCCACCGTTTTTTGCGTTGTTCCCTTGTATGTTTACGCCCTTGAGTGTCAATTGTTTTTTGTTGTTATGATATATTCCACCACCAGTATCAACTGCGGTGTTTCCAGCAATGTTTTTGCTCTCATCACTTCCAACAATTGATGACTCAATTGTCAAGATTGTTGATGACACTGAATAAATGCCACCACCATGGAAGTTTGAAGTGTTTCCACCAATAATTGAATCCTTAATGTTTGCGGTTGTTCCTGAAACATAAATTCCGCCGCCACCACCAGAATCACTTGAACCCGCAGTGTTTCCAGAAACCTCACCGCCAGTCATGTTGAGCTTTCCATTAATGACCGCAATGCCACCGCCATAAACACTTGCTGTGTTTGATTTTATAACTCCTGCAGAAATATTGAGTGTGCCATTTTTCACAAGAATTCCAGCACCATTTTCTGCATAACAATTTGAAATCTCAACATTTCCTAAAACATCAACCGTTCCAAAGCTGTAAATTCCACCGTAAAGATAATTATCTTTAGTTCCGCAGTCTGATATTTTCCCGTTATATAATTTTATTGTTGATGTACCATCTGAAACAATTCCTCCCTCTGCACATTTCTTAATCACTGCATTTGTCGCCGTTTCAGCAATGGTAAATGTGGAATTATTCGCTAAATTAACACCAATATAACCTCTATCTGATGTAATACTTCCACCCATCATTGTACACTCTGAATTATTTAGTTCCAACAACCCAAAATCCCACTCATCATTAATTGTTCCATTATATTCGCAACTACTTCCATTTGTTAAATATATTCCCGATTCAGAAATACCATTAAATTTAAGTGTTGATGCATTAATATAAATTGGAAGAACCAATCTTGAAGAATCATTATAATTCACGGTTGCACTATTTGTTGCCTTTACAAATGAAGTTGAAGAGTATGATGAAAAGGCTTCCTGTGCAGAACCATAATCCAAACTGGTTTCTGAACCCAAGTTGTTAACTGTAAGCGTTGCACCTGAAACAACAATGCTTCCACCGTTTGCATCTTGCTTAACTGAAAGTGCACTGTCACTGACACTCTCTGTTCCAATCGTTACATTTGCTGACGCAGAAATATCCAAATCTATTCCATTGTTGTGCATATAACCATATGAAAGTGTTTGCGTTCCCCCAGCAATTTTCACGGCTGAGCCATTGAAATTCCTTATTTCAAGACCAGTGCCAAAAGCAATGTTGTCCGTTCCAGAAGCTCCATGAACATCCACAGCAATTGCATTTGTTGAGTTTCCATCAATCAACACAGAATCGAACGTTGCTTTACCTGTATTTGAAACATGAATCAAGCTGACTGTCTGCGATGTAGTCGCTGAAATTGTTGTATTTCCACTCAATGTTGTGTTTTGTTTGTTGCAATACAATGCCGTTCCCGATGTTTCCGCGGTGTTGCCAGAAAAAGAGCATCCGTTGATTGTCAAATCCCCAGCAACTATGCCTGATTGATAACTTGCTGAATCCATATAAATCGCACCACCGGATTCTCCAGCTTCATTTTCTGTGAAAGTTGAATTATTAATCGTAACAGCACCATTATATTTGGCTGTATTAATAAGTATCGCACCACCAAAATTTGCAGAGTTTGACTCAAACTCAAAACCATCCATATCGATGTCATACTTTGAGTAAAACCTTATCGCCCCACCACTAGACTTTGCAGTATTGTTCAAAAATTTCACACTTGAACCACTTTCACAAGTCAACTTTCCATTGTTGTGAAATTGAATTCCTCCACCGCACCCAGCTTCATTGCCCTCAAAAAGTGTTTGTCTTGTTGATTTCACCAAATTAAGTGTTCCAGAAACAACATACACACCACCACCAAATGTCGCAGCACTGCTAAAATTCGTTTGGTTGCAAACAATTTGAGTCCCACTTAGGTGACATGTGCTGCCACCCGTCAGATGAATGCCTCCTCCGTTTTGTTTGCCATAATTGTTTGAAATGGTCCCTGACAGTGTTACAGTTGACTTGCCATCAA
>JAFTJJ010000099.1 GCA_017456465.1 Clostridia bacterium
AAAAAATCAATAAAATTGGTTGACATATGGGGGGGGGGGGGTAGTTTATAATAAATGAAGAATTAAGAGTGATAAATGAAAAGTGGGGGACCGAATTTTGAATGGTGTAATTCAATACTGTCTTGCTTTTTAGGAAAAACTTTAAAAACATGGAATAGGGAGATATAACATGAAAAACAAGAAAAAAGGTTGGTTAATTGTCAGTGTGATTGCAGTGGTTGTTGCAATTGTTTCATTGTGTTCAGTTGTTTTGTTTGAAAGTGAGAACAAAGGTGGCGCAGAGCTTCCAGAGGTTTCTGGCGGAACGCCATCATCTGAAAGATCTCGTGAAGTTGTGATTGAAGACACAACATTTTCAAGTGGAACACTCACTGTTCAAGGTGGGACAAACATGACAATCCAAAACTGCACATTCACTGGGATCACCACTGGTGCGATTTATGTCAATACAAATGCAACACTTAATCTTGAGAATTGCACTTTTGTGGACAACACAAAGGTAACGGGAGATGGTGCAGCTTTGTACATTGATGGAGCAACAGTCAACATAAATAATTGCTTTTTTGAGAACAACGCAACTTCAACAGTTGATGGCACATCCTATAAAGGTGGTGCAATTTATGCTCAAAGTGCAACCCTTAATATATCAAACACAAGTTTAGTGAATGGTCTTACAACTTCTTATGGTGGAGCGCTGGCATTTAACACTAGTTCAACAGTGCAAATTCTTGGAGGAGTGACAATTGATAACTGCGAGGGGTGCCGAGGAGGAGCAATTTCTGTTGAAAATTATTCAAGCTTGACAATAACAGGAGAAAATAATGTAATCAAAAATTGCTCAGCAACAGATACTTCTTATGGTGGTGGAGCAATTTATAACTACTATGGGAAACTGATAATAGATGATGCTGTAATTACGGGAAACAGTGCAACCACAGCTGGTGGTGGGATTTATCACTATGGACCTAGTGCAACTTCAACAATAAGCAATTGTGAGATTAGTGGCAATACTGCAAACTCTGGTGGTGGTGTTTATATCAGTTATGGAACATTAACAATAGATGGCGCTGAAATCATGGGAAACACTGCAAGCAATGGCGGTGGGATTTATTGCTATGGAGGAGCAGTTTCATTAGAAAGTAATTCAAAGCTGGACACAAATATATCATCGTCTCATGGCGGAAATGTTTACATAGCAAAAACTGCAGAGTTAAATGTTACAAATTCCACAATTACTGGTGATGGAAAAACAGTCCAAGCGACAAACGGTGGTGGAGTTTATATTTATGGAACATTAAACTTGGATAATGGGTCTGTTGTTACTAATAATTTGGTTTCAAAAGTTGGTGCAGGTCTTTATATGAACACATCAGCTGTACTTAATGTGAATGGTACAGAGGGAAATAATATTGAAATATCTTATAACAAAGCAGGGGGCAGTGGTGGAGCTCTTGGCGTACAAACAGTTTCTGCGAAGATATATATGAATTATGTCCAAATAAATAACAATGAGGCAGGGTCAATTGGTGGAGGTATTTATTTTTCAAAGACAATAGAATCATCTTTTTCGAATGCGGTTATACATGATAATACTGCTCAAAATGGTGGTGGTATAGCGTTTCAGTCAGTAACAAGAGAAACACACTCATTATTTGGAGTGCAAATAAAAGACAACACAGCAACTAAATATGGTGGCGGTATATATGCTTATAGTTCGCGTGTTGAAGTTGGTTCCATTGAAATTTCTGGCAATACTGCATCGTCTCAAGGTGGTGGTATCTTTGTTGAAGGGGAAAACTCAGTTTTGACAACAGAGAGTGCAACCATCTCATCCAACACATCTTACTTTGGTGGAGGTGTTTCTATTTATAATGTAACTTCTACAAATACACTGTCAAATACAACTCTTCATAATAATACATCAACTCGATATGGTGGTGGAATTTATATTCGTGGCTCTAATGTGGAGTTAAATACAGCAACAATAACAGGAAATAATGCGACTCAATACGGTGGTGGTGTGTATGTTATAGATTCCTCTTCGGTGTTGAGTATGAGTGGTTCAACAATTTCATCAAACACAGCGGGAACTGATGGTGGTGGAATATTTTTAAAAGAAGTTGGTACAGATAGCAGCACCACTTTTGAACTTTCGGGTGCAACCATTTCATCAAACACTGCGACTCGTGGCGGAGGTGTGTTTTGTAATACAGCTTATGTAACATTGAGTTCGATGTTAATTTCTGGTAATTCAGCATCATATGGCGGTGGAATGTATATTATTGATGGATACTTGAACCTTGTTGGGAATAATCAACAAGGGAATAACAATACCCTAAAAAT
>JAFTJJ010000100.1 GCA_017456465.1 Clostridia bacterium
ATGGTTGGACAAGCATAAAAAACTCAATCTCCAAATCACTCAATGTCCCAGCTGTCAAAACATTGTCATATGTTGGTGTTGACAAAGCAAAAAATTTTGCAAACAAACTCGGAATTGATTTTGAGCCAGAGGACAACCATCTTGCCCTCGCACTCGGAGGATTCACCAAGGGCACAACTGTCAAAGAAATTGCAGATGCTTATGCATGCTTTGCAAACTCGGGACAATTTTCAAGCAGTTCCTTTATTCAAAAAATTGTTGGAGCAAATGGGAAAATTCTCTATTCAAGTCATTCACCATCATCAAAGGCAATGAGCGAAGAAACTGCTTACATGATCACCGACTGCCTCATGGACGCTGCAAAAAATGGCACAGCAAAGAAAATCATGAGTGACGGAATTAAAATAGCAAGCAAAACAGGCACAACAAACAGCAACAAAGACGCATGGAGTGCAAGTTACACAAAAGATTACACCGTTGTTACTTGGATTGGAAATTTGGATTCAAGCAAACTTTCAACCAATATAAAAGGATCAAGTTATCCAACAATGATTTCAAGAGATGTATTTAAAAATTTATATGCAAATAAAACTTGCCCAGAATTTGAAATTCCAGATGGGATAATTTTTGCAGAACTTTCAAGCAAAGAACTAGAAGAAACAAAACTAAATTTGGCTCACTCACAAAATGAAAGCAAAGAACATGTCGCTCTTTTCACGATCGAAAACCTTCCAGATTTTTCAATTCAAGCAAGCCAAATTGAATTGTCTCTTGAAGTTCAAAACGCAAAAAATAAACCACCAAAACTGCAAATTGCTCACAAAAATGCAGAAAAAATCACTATATTACGAGAAAATAACAACAAAACACAAAAAATCAAAGAAATTATAAATCCAGAAAATAATTTTGTTTTTGAAGACAAAACTGCAAAAAATAATAATTTATACACTTATTTCATAACCGCAAAAAAAGGTGACCAGTCAGTCACCTCAGACAAAATAAAAATCAGAACATTTTAACTTTTGATAATAATTCGTTCGATGCCGGCATAGGCCTCATCAATAATTTTTTCAAGATCAATCTTGGCTTCTTCAAAGACAACTTTTTCAAGTCTTGGTTTTGTCACAGGACTGTCAGGAAGAAATACAGTACAACAATCTTCAAAAGGTTTGATTGATGTTTCAAATGTGTCAATTCTTCGCGCTATATCAATAATTTCAGTTTTATCAAAAGCAACAAGTGGCCTCAAAATTGGAGTTGATTCAACCACATTTTCAACAACAGTCATACTTTCAATTGTTTGACTCGCAACCTGACCCAAGTTTTCTCCAGTGACAATCATTGAGTAATTTTTGTCCTTCGAAAGTCGTTCTGCAATTTTGAACATTGCTCTTCTCAATATAGTAATCATATAGTCAGGGTTACAATTCTCGTGGACAGCTTCCTGAACCTTTGCTACATTGCAAAGATAAACCCCAATTTCTCCACCATTAAATGGCGCCAAAATTTTTGCAAGATCCAACACTTTTTCTTTGGCAAGATTGCTTGTATATGGAAAACTGTGAAAGTGAATTGCATGAAGTTTCACACCTCTTTTGTTCATCATAAAAAAAGCAACAGGACTGTCAATACCACCAGAAAGCAAAATTAGACCATGACCCGATGAACAAACAGGCATTCCTCCAATTCCTTTGTGATCATTTGACGAAACATAAACATAAGTCTTTTTGTTTTCACGAACATCAATGTTCAAGATGTGCTCAGGTTCATGAATGTCAACAGAAAGACTTTTGTTTTTCGAAAGAATTAAGCCACCAATATGACGAGAAATTTCCATGCTGCTTTTCAAAAATGTCTTATCGGCCCTGTTCGTAACAACTTTGAAAGTACCATCCAAATCTTCAGTTTCAACAATTGAAATGTTTTCAATTTGTTCCAACTCTGAATCAACAACACTTGCAAGTGAAAATGAAAAGACACCAGCAATTTTCCCAACAGCGCTCAGGATTTTGCTTGAAAATTTTGGATCGAAACCAGAAACCTCATATCTTCCAGGAATCCTTGAAACCACGCAATTAAACTCATTTAATGCATTTTTGATATTATTTTCAAGGGTTTTTTCAAAAAATTTGCGATTTTTTCCCTTGAGGTAAATTTCTCCATATTTAATTAAAATAACTTTCTCCATTGTTTTCACCCTTTCAATTTTTCAATTGTACTTGCAAAAATTTTTACAATATTTTTCACATCATATGCATCATGGGCATTGAATGAAATTCTTACATTCCCAAGAACTTCAGCTTGTGATTTTCCCATTGCTGAAAGAATTCTGTTGTCAGAGTGTTTCGATGAACAAGCAGACCCAGTAGAAACAAGAATTTCATGTTCTTCCAAAGCATGAAGCAAAACTTCTCCTCGGATTCCATCAAAAGACAAACTCAAGATGAATGGAGATCCATTGCCATTCACGGAAAATTTAACACCAGAGTTTTGAAATTCATCAATAAACTCATCTCTGATCTTCTGAACTTTCTCAAAGTTGCTTTTTTGATTCTTCATTGACAATTTTGCAGCTTCAAAAAATCCCATAATGCCCGCAACGTTTTCAGTCCCCGATCTCAATCCATTTTCCTGTCCACCACCCCAAAGAAGTGGAGAAATATGAATATCTTTTCGATAAACCAACGCACCAATACCCTTTGGTCCATGAATTTTGTGCGCAGACATAACAAAAAAATCAACACCCAAATCATCAACACACACATCAATCTTTCCAAAAGCCTGAACACCATCTGTAGCAACCAAAACCCTTGGGTTGACTTTCTTTGCAATTTTGCAAATTCTTTTAATGTTATTCACCGCCCCCGTCTCGTTTGAAACCATCATCACTGAAACAAGTTTCACACGCCTGTCCATCTTTCTTGCAAAATCTTCTTCATCAATTTCACCAGAAGGCAACAGATCAACAACACACACTTCAACCCCATTGTTTTGAAACTGCTTTGCACATTCAAACACAGAAGGATGTTCACCAGCAGAAACAATAATTTTGTCACCAGACCTCAATGTCGCAGATTCAAAAATTGTGTTGTTTGCCTCAGTTGCACATGACACAAAAAGAAGTTTGTGATTGCTTGCAAAAACCATATCAAGGAGTTCATTTCTTGCATTCTCAACATCTCTTCTCACCTTCACAGCAGGAGCATAAACACTGCTTGCATTAAAGTAGTCATGTTTAAGGTAATTATTCATAACATCAACAACACCGTCCAAACACTGTGTTGTTGCAGCATTATCCAAATAAATCATAATAACTCCCAACAAAATTATACAATCATATATTACATTCAATCGCCCAATTAGTCAAGAGAAAAACGAAATTATCATGGCACAAGATTAAGCATTTCAGTGAGGGTGTTGGAGTTCAAATATGTTTCAGGAATCTCACCAATAATCACCCCTTCACAAATAAGCACATCACTCATTGATGACACCTCAACAGTTTTTCCAGGAAAAACAACTCTCACGATCGCATTAACAATAATATAAATTTTGTGCAATGTTTGATTAATGCCCGCCTGATTAAATTTTGAAAGAAAACGACAAGTGATGTCTGGATAAGGAAAAACATCAAATTTAACTTTGGGGCCAACTCCAGAAAGAGCATTGATGCCAGTGAACGCTCCAAGATTAATTTCAAGAGGATCTTTTCCAAGTTCCACAAGTTTTGACAGCGCAATTTGAGTGACCATCCTTGAAATATTATTAACCTTGACAGAGTTTGCCGACATTGCCAGAATTTCACCAGATTCAGCTCTGTTGATCTTGATTATGTCATCATATGTCACAAAACTACTCATTGCTTCAGTGATTGCATAATCCATTGATTTGTTTGCAAGAATCTTCATCTGAGCCTCACTGGTTCTCACGAGAAGTGGCGTAACGACCAAATGAAAATATGACGCAAAAAACGCAAAAATAATAAACACACATGCAAAAAACGCAACAATATTGCGCTTTTTGCCAATATTTACTGTGCAAATAACACTCTGAGCCTTTTTGTTTTTCACAGTAAATTATATTTAATTCGCTCAGATTTTATTAATCCTTTTTTGTTTTTGAAGTTGTAAAGAAACTCACCAAATATGAAAATCCAATTGAGACTGCGATTCCGGCACTGGTTGCAGCAAGCCCACCACCAAGCGCACCAAAAAAGCCATCTGTCTTTGCTCCAGCAATTGCTCCTCTTGCAAGCGAGTTTCCAAATCCCGTGATTGGAACAGTTGCACCTGCTCCCGCCCACTCAACAAGATAGTTATAAATTCCAAACCCGCCAAGCACTGCACCAATCATCAAAAAGATAACAAGTATTCTGGCTGGTGTTATTTTTGTTGTAATCACAATAACTTGTGCAATAACACAAATAAGCCCTCCAACAAGCAAAACTTTTGCATACATCAACAAACCTTCAAGCATTAACATTTACCCCCCTCAAACATTACAAGGTGTGCGACACAAGGAATTGTGTCCCCCTGCTGATTCGTTGTTACACTCATGAGTGCACCAGTGGCAACAAGCAAAACTTTTTTAAATTCTCCTTTCTTAAGTTTTTCATAGATATATGAATTAAACACAACAGCTGATGCGCCTGCACCACTTCCACCCTGAAAACTATTTTGAAGAGAAGAATAAATCATGTGTCCACAATCAGTATAGTTTTGACCAAGGGGAAATCCTTCCTCAATCATCAAATCTTTCAAAATGTCTGAACCGAGCTTTCCAAGATCACCTGTTGCAATCAAATCATAGTCTGTTGGAAGAGTTTTTGTGTCCTGAAAATAATCAAGAAGTGTCCTTGATGCTGCCGTTGCCATCGCTGCCCCCATGTTTGCAATGTCCTTGATCCCATAATCAGTAACTTTCCCAACAGTGACTTTCTTGATTCGTGGCATTTCATTGCTTCCAATCAAGGACAAATGGGTTGCCCCCATGCCCGTCACTGTCCACTGCGAATATGTTTGTCTTTGATTTCCAAACTCAAGTGGATTTCTGTACTGCCTCTCAGCCGAAGAAAAATGACTTCCCGCAATCGAAATTGTATTTTTTGCTGCTCCAGCTGAAATGAATGTTCCTGCAATCAAAAGAGATTCAGTAAAAGATGAACAGGCTGAATAAACCCCCAAAAATGGAATGTCGAACTCTCTCGCAGAGAAATTGCTTGTAACCAACTGATTCATGAGGTCACCACTCACAAGCAAATCAACTTCGCTTTCCAACAATTCTTGCTGCTTAAGAATTTTTTTAATTGCCAATGTGTGCATTGCCCTTTCAGCCTTTTCAAATGTTTTTTCACCCAAAGTATCATCTTCCAAAACCTCGCTGAAGTATTTCCCCAAAACACCTTCTGCTTCTTTGCTGCTCACAAGTGAAAATGCACCTTTAACAAAGATGTCTTTTTCAAATTCAAATGTTGATTTTCCAATTTTTTTCATGAGTTTTGCTCCTTAAAATAAACTAATAATGAAGTACACAATTCCAACAATGAGGGAATATGCCACGCCATTTACAAGCACTGGTCCAGCAACAAAAAACATTTTCGATCCAACACCAAAAACAAGCCCCTCCTTTTTGTATTCAATTGCACAAGAAGCAATTGAATTTGCAAAGCCAGAAATTGGAACAAATGTTCCTGCGCCCCCAACCTTTGCGATTCTATCAAAAACCCCAAGAGCAGTCAAAACAATTGTGAGCGCAATAATGAAAATACTGCTCCATGTTCCAACCATCTGAATGTCCATCATTGGATTGAAGGCCTTGATTATGTCTCCAACCATTTGTCCAAGAGAACAGATGGCACCACCAATCAAAAATGCATGAAGGAGAGAATTAAACCACCCAGTCTTTGGTGATTTGCTCTCAACATATTCAACATAATTATCTAAAATCTTCCCCATAAAAAACAATTGTCCCCCAATAAAAATTTCGCAAATTTTAATTAAAATCTTTACAAAACACATGTTTTTTATTCAATTTATAAATATTTTTCAAAATTTCATCCAAACTAGAGAAAATGGAGGAACAAAAACAAATGAAACAATTTAGAAAAATTTCAACCCTATGCTTGCTCGTTGCTTTTGCAATAACACTCTCTGCATGTGGTGCACCAGCATCAAACACACTCGCAAAAAACATTGATGAAAGTGTAACAGATTTTGTGTACACCGTGTCAAGCCTTGATTGGGTTGACTCAGAAACTGTGTCTGATCTTTGCTGTGACACGACATCAACCACTCAAAACACAAGCTCAATTACAAACAACACACAAAGCATCAGCAACACAAGCAATTCAAACACACCATCTTCAAACATAAGATACTTTCCAAACAGCGTAAGAACAAGATTCAGAAACACAAACACGAACTCAACCAACACAACATACACAAACAGAACACAAACCCAACAAAACATAACAAACGACAATTTGAATGATAATTCAACAAACAACACATTCAAAAACACAAAAACAGTTGAATTTTCAACTGAAAATTTAACAAACAGAAACTCAAGCATTCAATCAAAAATCAATGAGCTCATCACAAAAAGATCAATGCTCATGCTTTACATCAATGAAATTTATAACGGAAATGTGACACTTTCTGATGAAGATGTTTCAGCAATCAATGCTTATGTCAACATCATTCGTGACAACACAAGTTTCATGAATGCAAACAAAGGAATGATTAGAAATCAGCTTGGATATGCCAGAAACACATTCCGTGGCAACAACAACAGAAACCTTGTGAATGCCTACATCATTCGAGCAAATGAAGCAATGGAAACTCGAGTTTCAAAAATTGACTCAAGTATCAATGCTTTGGATTCAATCATTCAAATCATTGAAAATGGCCTTACTGAAAATTCAACATTCTATAACAACTTGCTTTCAAATACTTACAAAACACAAAACAATACAAACACTGACACAAATCTTGACACCGACAACAATCTTGACACAAACACTGACTCAAATTTAAATAATTCAATCAATGGTGGTGTAACATCAAATAACACAAGAAATAATAATATCGTCACAAAATCAAACAACAACGTTTCACCTATGATTGTTGACAACACAAATAATATTACAAACAAAAATAACAATGTAACTACTGATCAAAATATAGACACAACTCTTGATAATGCAGCAAATCCTTTCACGACAGAAATTAACAAAAGAAATGAAAAACTTTCAACAACACAAAACAGCAGAATCACTACCCATGACACAACCAACAACAATCAAACAAACAACACTCAAAACAACATAAACAAAACAAATAACAATATTATTCAAAATGACGAAATCAACTCAAACGACAACACAAAAAACACAACAAGTACAAGAGTTCATCAAACAGAAAACACTGTACCATACAAAAGATTAAGATCAACAAACAACACAAATCGAACAACTGTAAGAAACACAAACAATACGGGCAGCAGCACAAACAACACAAATTATGGAACGCTCAGAAGCAGACAAAACAACAATAACGTGAATATAAAAAATACAAACAACAAAGGTGGTCTTGTCTTCAATCAAAATTTTGAAGCAAAGAATCAACCATACACAAATCGTTAAAGCGAAAAAAAAAGAGCTTGCACAAACAACGCGCAAGCTCTTTTTTAGTATATAAGTTTTTTCTTGAATCTTTCAATTATTTTTGACTCAAGTCTTGAGACTTGAACCTGCGACACCCCAAGCTCACACGCAACCTCACTTTGTGTTCTGCCGCGAAAATATCTCAAAAGAATAATCTTTTTTTCACGGTCTTCAAGCTCAGAAATTGCTTGTTTCAAAAGCAAATTGTCAAGCAAAACATCACTTTTGTCCTCAGTCACAATCTTGTCAAGAATGTGTGCACTATTTTCACCACTTTCATCAATCTTTGCATAAAGTGAAATCATTGGCTTGCTCGAATCAAGTGCACAAACAATATCTTCTTTTGGAACATCAAAATGCCTTTCCAAAATCTCAATTGTAGGTTCTTCGTCATGCTCTTTTTTGTATTCATCAATAAACGATTTTATTTTGAAAGTCAAGGTCTTGATTGCTCTGCTGATCTTGATGTCGCCATCATCACGCATGTATCTTTTGACTTCACCGGCAATCATTGGAACTGCATATGTTGTGAATTTAACATCAAAAGCCTGATCAAAATTCTTGATGGCTTTCAAAAATCCAACACAACCGAGTTGATAAAGGTCATCATAATCAACACCACGACCGACATATTTTCTAATGATTGACTTAATGAGCGGAAAATTTCCCTCAATAAGTTTTTCCTTTGCCTCTTCATCACCAGTCTTTGCAAGTTTGACAAGTTCGAGAGTTTCTTCTTGAGTCAGCGGCACAAAATTTTCCATGAACATCACCGCCCTTATGTCAATTAATTGCCTTTGTCATGTTCACGATCAAACCGCCATCTGGATTGTTTTTGACGCTCAAAGAGTCCATGAATGACTCCATCAAGGTGAAACCCATTCCAGATCTTTCATCTTTTGCACGGGTGGTAAAAAAAGGCTGTTTTGCCCTCTCAATGTCATCAATACCGACACCATTATCAATGATCGTGATGTCAATCAACTTTTGCTTGATGCCAACAACAACTGTAATTTTGCCCGCCTTTCCATTATAACCATGAACAATTGAATTTGTGATTGCCTCACTCACTGCTGTTTTTATATCATTAATTTCAGAAAGCGTTGGATTGATTTGCACAGCAAACGCTGTAACCATGCTTCTGATGAAACCTTCATTTTCAAGCCTAGCATCAATCTCAAGCTTGAACTTGTTTTCAAATTGAATTCCTTCCATTTTATTGTTAATCCCCTTTTATGATATTTTTGGCATTATTTCATAAATGCCTGTCATTTTAAGTATCCTGTCCACATGACCCGATGCATTTTTAATTGCAATTTCAATTCCTTGCTTGCTGAATTTGTTATAACGCCCAAGAAGCACACCGATCCCCGTGCTGTCCATAAATGTCACACTTCCAAAATCAAGCACTACTTTCGCAGGGCTTGAGAGTCTTAAATCTGAAAGCACCGTGTCAAGGCTCATGCGAACATATTCAGCAGTGCATTCATCAAGTTCACCTGAAAGATTGGCAATGAGTGCACTGTCTGTTGATTTATATTTGATCTCCATAATCGTTCTCCCGTTGAAAATACTTTAGCAAAAACAAACTTAATTTTCCCACAAGAAACATGAAATAAACAATAAAAAAACAACTCATCTTGTCGATAAGTTGTTTTTACTTTTTCAAAATTTGTATTAAATCAAAGTTTGTTTTGAATGATGTCGCAAGCAAGAGCGCGCTCCGGAACTGAAGAGTTGTCTTGTGATCCCAAAACCTTTGCTTTCAGCTTGAGAGCATTCAATTGAGCAGGTGTGAGAACATCAACAAAAGTCTTTTTAAAGTCCTCCACATCCTTGTCCAAAGCCTCTTTGTCCTTTGTCTCGATGTAATTTTTCACTCTTGCTTCAAGATTTGCAATGATTGCATCATAATCAACCTGAACCACGGTTTCACCATCAGCAGCAACCTCAGCAGCTTTTGCGGCCGCATTTGCTGTTTCTTGAAGTTGTTTGTTTTTGTAAACTTTGAGTTGGATTGTGATTCCAAGCACCGCACCAATTGCAGTGAAAAGAACAGCAGAAATCACATCAATTATGAAAAGTCTTGCTGTTTCAGAATCAGCCCCAAGAATTTCAATCAATGCAGAAAAACCAGCAACAATCGAAACATCGGCTTTTGACGCAATGGCAATTGCTGATGTTACAAAGAGCGAAAGTACATTAAGCACACAACTCAGTCCGATCACCCAAACCCAAATCTTCCAGTCAAACTTGTTGTAAAATTTGTGAAAAA
>JAFTJJ010000101.1 GCA_017456465.1 Clostridia bacterium
GCAATGATCTTTCCGGTGTTGTCATAGACTGTGTAAACATAAATTGAGTCTTTTTCAACGCCATTATAACCATAGCTTGGGTTTTCCCACACGCCACCATGTTCGCTCTTATATTTTTCAACATATGCATCAGAGTAGGTGATGTAGGCGTCAGTTGCACCCACGCCATCAGCTGCGTCATAGTTGAAGCCGGTCATCACTTCGGTGATGTTGATTTGCACGGTGTATTGAAGTGGAGCGTAATAAGCGCTGAGCACAAGTCCATCAGTAATGGTTGGCATGTAAATGTTGTTGAATGCATAGAGTGAAAGTCTGTTGAGAGAGGTTGTCATTGGTGAAGCGTCCAAGGTTGGGCTGAGTTGTGATTCATCTGGGTTTGCATCATCTTTGTAAACTCGGTCATCAAACTTGAGCGTTTTTTGATAGTAGAGCACAAAGTCATTAATTTTGTTTTGGAGAACCAAGCCCTTGCCATAGAGTTCTTCAAGTTTTTGATGTAACGGCAAATAGGTTTCAGCAACTTCATCATAACGCTCGATGATTTCGTGAATGAGTGTTATTTTTTCAGCAGTTGATCTGTCAAGCATTTCATAAACTGCTGAAGGGAAGTTTTCTGGATGTTTGAACGCATCATAATATTCTTCAAGGTTTGTTGATGTTGCGTAATTTGATTCATGAATGAGATCGCCTGAAGCAAAGTATGCGCCAATTTCAATGTTTGATGTCCAGCCATAGAACTGTGCAAAGTTATAGTTCATTGCAGACAGTGCGAGAGGTTTGCCTTGTTCAGCAATCAAGCTGCCTCGAACTTTTCCTGAGTGAGATGCTTTGTCTGTGAGCCTTTGACCTTCTTGTGCGTTGAGGTCATATTCAAGAACCTTGACCTCAACGACAAATGTCTTTGGTTCATAAAGTGCAACCACATTCATGTTTCCTTCTGCCTTGAACGTTGCGACATTATAGCTGATTCCATTTATTTCTGATGTCTCATAAGGAATGTTTGCGTAGGTTGTGAGTGTTTTTGTCTGCACATCATTTGCTCTTGTGTCATGAGAAGCAAGAATTTGATTTTGTCTTGTGCTTTGAAGAACAATGAAGCCTTTGAAGAAGTAGCCTAATGATGTGATGTCTTGTGCAACGATCTTTACTTGGTCTCCAAACTTGTAATAAGCTGCAGCACCGGCAGTTGAATTTACATAGATTGGATCATTGCCCTTTGTGATTGGAGCACCAAAGGCTGTTTTCAAGAAATCTGCATCTGATGGATAAGACCAAAGTGATGAGAGTTTTGTTGTGTCTTTGTTGACAATTCCAACTTGAAGATTGATTTTGGTGTACATTCTTTCTGAAACATGATATGAGTTTTGACCATTTGTTGATGTGACACTGAACGAGTCATTTTCAAAGTTTTCATCATCATCTTCTTGTGGATCGAAGACATGAATGATGTAACTTGAATCATCACCAATTTCAGGCGAATCACTGTAATTGCCTTTTGTGTGAGTGACTTCGTTTTCGGTTTTTGTGAGCACAAAGCCGAAGTTGAAGTGATGATTGACTGCGTCTTCTTGTTTGATGATGTCTGTGTCTGATCCAGTGCTTGGAGTGAAGTTTGAGTTTGGTGCAACGGTTGAGATTGCTGCATTGATGTAATATCTGAGGTCTCCGAATGCGTCAAGGAAGTCTGCAATGAAGTATGTGTTGTTTGTCACTGCAAAGTTATAGGTTGACAAGTTTTCGGTTTGTGTTCCGCTTGTTTGGGTGAATGCATCAATTTGGCTCACTGGTTGCATTCCCTCAAAAGTTTCCATCCAGAACTCTTTTGTGTTGAGTGGAGCAGAGTTGAGAGAATATTTTGGATCGATGGTTTCATCGTTGTAAAAGTCTGTGAAGACTTTGACGAGTTCATTGTTTGGATCAACAGAGTATGCAAGAGTGTTGAATGGGTGATAGGTTGAAGATGTTCCATGTTGTTTTGCATATTCGAGATAATCAACCTCAACCTGAACAGTTTGTCCAGCTTCAAACATGAATGATTTGATGCTGTCAATGCTTCCATCTTCCTGTGGTTTGAGCGAAGTCGTGATGTTTGTGATTGATGCAACTGTTACTTTTTCACCAGTTTCTGTGTTGATTGTTGAAATCCTGAGGTCAATGAGATCATGAGCGAAGTTTGTCATGAGTTCAATGGTGTAAAGTTTTGCAGCGCTTGCTGTGATTGTTCTGTTGCTTGAAGAGAAGTTCAAGATGACTGCGCGATCATATTCGTCGTAGTTTGAAATGATTCCTTCATTGGTTTTGTAATTTTTGAATCGGTAATATTGAGCATCAGACTCATCGTAATAATCATAATATGTGGTGTAAATTGTGTTTCCAAGTTCATCAATGCCTGATGGAATGTCTTTTTGCGTGAAGTTTGATGCTGTGACAGTGAAGGTGTCTGTGCTTTCATTCACAAATGTTGCAGCAATTGGGTAGGTGATTTCAAGAACATATTGATCAGCGTCTTCTGGCATCACGAGTTGAACTGAAATTTTGTAGTCTGTTTGATCAACAAGTGTCTTTGTGGTTGTGGCATCAATTCCCTGAACATTGAATTTGATGTCATTTTCATCACTGCCATAATCTGTTTCAACAATTGTGGTTCTTGTGATTTCATTGAACACAGCAACAACTGTGTGATAAGCCGTGACATCATTTCCATTTCCATCCTGAATTGTGTGTTTGATTGCATTTGCAAATGTTTGATTGATAACGAGAACAGCATTTTCTGAAATGCAAACATCTTCAGTGCCATCGTTTATGAACCATCCAGCAAACTCATAGAAGCTGTTTTTTGAACCTTGTGAGACATAGCCATTGTCAAAGGCATGAAGGAATGTTTGACCATTGATGCTGATGTCTTCTGCAGTTGCTGTGCCAACGCCCGTGATGAGTGGGTTTGCTGTGTTTGTGTTTTTCACAACATTTATTCCAGCAACGGATGAGCCAAGTTCACCATTTGTTTTGGTTTCAATTGAAATGTCGAGTTTTGTCACAAATTTTGCTTGAACAATTGTTGAGCGTTCAAAGTTGAACGAATTTGAGTTGTTTCGTGCAAGCATTGTGCCTTCAAAGAAGAATCCAACAAACGATTCATCATTGGTGTCGATTGAAGAGGATGTTGTGTTTTTGAGAAGATCAAAGTTGAATGATGTTTGATCTGTGATGTAATAGCCAAGCACTGTTTTGAGTGAAGAATCAATCCAATGTTCAACATTCAATGTGAAATATTCTTGAAGCACAACTTTGACTGTTGTGTTTTGAAGAAGTGTCAATCCGAGAGTCAATTTTGTGAAGAGTGTTTTGCCGCTCATTCCAGTGTTTGAAGAATATTTTTGGCTTGATGATGAAATGTATGTTCCATCAACGACAACTGTGTTGTTTTGCCAAATTGACGTGAACCTGCCATCAGCGTTTTTCACCAAGATGTCTTTGATGTAAGAATTTGGATTTGCGGTGATGTCAAGGATGTTTTCACCAATGTTTGTCGCTGTGATTGTTCCATTTTCAAAGTTTGAATCATCGCTCACAGAAAGTGTGAATTTTGCATCGAACACAGCTTTGAGTGTGAGTGTGCCTTTTCCTGAAAGGTCGAGGTTTGAAAGGTAAAGTTCAGCAAGTTTGTCAGAAACAGTGATGATTTCTGTTCCATCTTCCGCAAGCAATGTGTAGCCTTTGAAGATTTGTGAAGAAACATTTGTGATTTCTTCAATTTTGAGCCAAAGTGTTGCATTGTTTTTCACTGTCAATGTGGCAGGGAAGGTGTGAGTTGTTCCATCAACTGTCACTGTGAAGTTTTGTCCATTGGCTCTGTTTGTGTCAAGAACAATTTGAACAGTTTGTGTTCCACCGTCAACCACGATGTTTGAGTCTTCTTCGATGATTTCGATTGAAAGTGTTTGAATTTGTGGTGCAGATGAAATTTGAGCTGTCACGTCTGTGACGCGATCATTTTGTGCTTTGACTGTCACCTTGACTGTTTGTCTGTGATCAGAAAGAGCAGTGGTGAGTTCATCAAGATCAACGGTGCAAGAATTGATGTCATTTCCTGACTCATCATAATAAGCGTAATGAGTTTTGGCAGTGAATGTCAATTTTGCTTTTGAATTTGATCCAAGGAATGCAAATCTTGAATCTTCAATTTCAATCAATCTGAAGAATGTTGTGATTTTGCCATTTGAATTCAAGACAGGTGTGAGGCCTTTGCTTGACGCCTTGATTGACGAAACAAGTGAGAAGCTGTTTGCGCCAGCAATCTCGGCATTGACAGAAACCGTTTGTGCTTCTGCAAAGACTGCAACAGCACTTGTAAGTCCGCATTGAGAAATGTCTTGAGCATGATTGTCTGAAACAAGAACAAATGTTGATGGGCGAAGGTTATTCTTGATTTCTTGAACATAGCCCAAGAACACAAGTGTTTTTGTCCCAAAGTGGAAGATGTCAGGGTTTTGTTCATCCTGGGTCAAGCCACCAAATCCGCCATTTGTTTGAGATCCGAGATTTATTGTTCCATCGACAGTTAATGCAACGCCAGTTATTGTTGTTGTGTTTGCATATGATGTTTGATTTTGATCATATTTGAGGACAATTTGCATGTTTTGGTTTGCAACGAATGAATAACTGTCATCATAAGAATAAGCAGAAACTGAAGATGGGATTGAGAGGTTTTCTGAGTCGAAGACATAATAACCATTGAAGTAATAATCTTTTAAGATTCCAATTTTGAAATCTGAAGCTGAAAGGCTTACAATGTCACCAGCAAAGACGCCATCAAGGTTGATCATGTAGGTTTCAGTGTAAGGATTGAGAATGTCTTGGAATGTGTAAGCTGTGCCATTTTGTGAGAAAGCTGTGATGTTTGCACGATTTGAATCTGTGATTCCAAAGCTTTCAAGAGCCAATTTGTCATTTGATTCTTCGACAGCCACGCGGACTGTGATGAACATTTGTTTTCCAAACACGCCTTCAACAACGATGTTGTGTCCCTTGATTTCATCAGAAAGAGAAACTGTGTCAAGGGTTGGGTTGATGAATGAGTGTTTTGTTCCGTCTGAGTCGAAGTAAGTCACGATGACTTTTCGGAGGGCATAGCCATCAGCTGGTGTTGTGGTCAAAGCGAGCGAGCTGTCTGAAGAAGAATAGAACGCATTTCCTGAAATTGATGGAAGTGTGTCGCCTTCTGTTTGACCCAAGACTGTTGAAACATAATTCACTGTGTTTTGAGTTTCATAGAGTGCTGTGAGAGTGTAAGATGCACCAGCGGTGAGTCCTTCAATTTTGCTTGTCATTTCAAGGCCAGTTCCACCAACAGGAGAAAGTTCTGTTGTTGTTGTCCCAACAGAGAGTGTCCAACCAACAAATTCGTAGCCAGCAAGGTGGGTGGCAACTGCAAAGCCTTCTGTTCCTGAAACAACTGAAATTGTTTCAGTGCTTTTTGCATTTTCAAGTTTGAACGATCCAAGAGAAATTGCACCAGAGTCATTTTTGATGTTTCCAGCAAAATAGAGTGGAAGATTGATGTCTGCGTTGCCAATCTCTTCATCATTGATTTTTCTTGAAATTGTGAGGGTTGCAAGGCTGTTGAATTTTGCGACAACTCTTGAAGATGTTTTGATTTCTGAAAGTGTGAGAGTTGTGTCTGTTCCCTTGAGCGTTCCATCCACAAACCAACCAACAAATTCAATGTGAGACGCGCCAGCCTCAGCGGTCAATGTGATTTGTGCTTTGTCAGCAACAACGATGATCATTGAAGAGTTGTCGCTCTCAATTGTGTTTGTTCCATCAGTTACATTTGGATTTTCAGAGCCTGAAAATTCTTTGTCATTGACAACACGAGAAACAACCACTGAGTTTATTGGATCAAAAATTACGGTGAGAGTGTGGTTATTTTTGAGATTTGTTCCATCAAGTGTGACATTGAATGTGTGTTCGTGTGAATCTGTTTCATCGCTGCCAAGGACATAATCATAAGTCACATCACGAAGAGTGTATCTTTCTTTGACTGCATCACTGATTGAAACTTTGATTTGGAGTGTTTTTGGTGCTGAAGAGTTCACATTGACAACCACAGTGAACTCATCCCTTGAACCAAAGTTCTGAGTGACAGTTTTTCCATGAATGTCCATGTAAGTCACTGACATGTCAAAGTAAGAATCAAAAATGTTGCTTGATTGTTTGTCTTCATCAAAATTGTGAAGATTGACAATTTTTGAAAGGTTGACTTTGAGTCCCTTTGCATATGAACTGATGTAATTGATTGTTTTGTTTTGAGATGTTGCAACCACAGTTGATTGAATGTGTTTGTTTTTTGAGATTGACAATGTGTCTTGTTTGAACTCAGTGAACACATTGAACGAATTGCTTCCAAAGTTGGTCACATCATTGATTGAAAGAACAGTGCCTGATGGGAGGTGGCGATCAAATGTGTTTGACGCAAACTCGCCAGAAACTGTTTGTCCAGTTTTGAAATCTGTGTAAGAAATTTCAAACGCTGCATTGTTCAAGATTGAATTGTTGCCATCATTGGCAAGCACATTAACTTTTGCATTGCGTACAAATCGTGCTTCAATCATGAGATCGCGAGTGATGATGTCTTCATAATAATTTTCAAAAATTTGTGATGCCTCATCGAAGCTGACAAGTGTTCCATCAACAAAGAATCCAACAAATGTGAAGTTTTGATTGTCATCAGGAAGAATGAACTCGATTTTGAACATTGAGTTTGATGCAACAGTTGCAGAAGTCATGAATCCATGTTGGGCATAGTTCTCGCCATTATGTTCATAAGAAATGTAAACATATGTTTCTGTGGTGTATTTTGTTCCTGTTGTGGTTGACTCAAGTGCTGACTGATAGGTGTCAAACAATTGTTGTTCAACATTGATTTTGATGCCTTGTTCAAACACTGCAACAGCCTTGGTGTCATCAACCTCTATGCCTGTGCCACCAACAGTGAGAATGTAAGAATAAGTTCCATCAACTTTTGTTATTGCTTCATCGAAGTAAGGGATCTCTGCATCAGGGTGAGTCATGTGTTCGTCATTGAAGTCACCAATTTTGAATGCCGAGAAGATGTAGCCATCAGCAGGTGTTGCATGGAGTTTGACATTTGCTCCATTCATCACAAGGCGTTCACCAGACACGATGGTTCTTCCATCAAGATCAAGGTTGTCACCGTTGTAGTTTGAAAGGGCAGTGAATGAATAAGACAAATCTCCAAAGATTTCGCCAGTTTCATCATTGGTTGAAATGTTGCCAAGCACAACAGTGTTTGACGCATCTGCCACAATTTCACCATGGGTTTGAGGGACAAGGTCGAGTTTGTTGACAAGAACATATCTTGCCTCGAAAACTGATCCTGAAGATGTTGCCTCAAGTGATGAGATTGACTGATTTTGATTCAAGGCACTTCCATTTTCAGTGATCTTCTTGCCATCCAAGCTGATTGAATAAACAGATTTTGATTCACCGGCGTTTGTGACAATTTCAAACCAACCAACGAACATATAGAGTTTTCCATCAACAACTTCAAAGAGTGATGAAACTGTGAGGTCAAACAATGTGTCTGAGCTGAAGAGCATTGATTTTTGACCAGTCACAAGCATGTAGCCATTGCCTGAAATGTTGCCGCTTTCATAATATGCACCGCGATAAATGACTGTTGAAGAGGCATTATTCATGATGTGGAGTTTTCCACCATCATGGTCAACCTCATCAAGGTCAGCAACATTATTCACAAAAGCGTGTGAAACGGTGATTGTGAAGTTTTCAACAATTCTTCCAAAGAGGTAATAGATGCTGTTGTTTTGTGAGAGATCGAAGAAGTCTGCATTATTGAGATATTCATAATCTCCATCATAGGCAAATGAAATTTTGAAGAGGTCGAAAGACGAATAGGCATCAAAGCTCAATTCAGCATCGAACAAGTGTGCATCAGTGTGAAGATCTGCGCCATTTGCAAAAGCAGGGATGGTGGTGGTTTCAGTTGCATAACCATTGATATACCACACGCTTGCAGCCTGTGTGTCTGCTTCAGTGCCAATCACGCTTGATTTTTTGAGTGTTGACACGAAGAATGCCTTTGAAGCAAGAGTGTCAGCATCGATGTAGATTGCAAAAGTTGCAGTGTCTGTGCTGAGGTCATAATTGGAAACCGCCATGTGTGCAGCATCATCGAGTGCAAGAGTGTGACCAAGGTCAACATCTTTTGGGGTGATGGTTGCATAAACTTTTGCAGTGTTTTGAATTGGGTTTTGATTTGCATCAACGTCAGCGCCAATCAATGCGAAAGCAAAGTTTTGATTTGTTTCATGGTTGTAATTTCCGACTTCAACATAAACAATTTTCACTGCTTTTGCTTTGATTTCAAAGTCGATGTCAAGAAGATTTGAGCAATAATCATCGTATGTGATTTCAGAGTCGTTGTTAATGTCTTCTGTTGTTTTGGCAAGTTCTGAGACATCATTTTTGTCAGCAAAAGTCAGGTGATCAAAGAGGTTGAAAGAGATGTTTTGTGTTGCTGTTTTGTTGTAGCTTTGTGTCGTGATGAGTTTTTGGTTTTGATCACGAACAGGGTTTCCATCAGGGTCTTTTTGACTGATCATGAATGAAAGACCATCAACTCCATTTATTGGAGCAGTTCTTGTGATTGATGGAGTGTTAAACACTTTGCCAAGTTTGATGTCATCAGCGTCAGGCAAAGTATAATTTTCAAGAAAGTCTGAGCTGCCAACAAGGACATTTTCATTGAAAATGCTGTAATCAATTGTGTCCAATCTGAATCCGCCGACAGGAGCGACAGTGACTGTCACGTTTGAATCGAAGAAGAATGAGCCTTGGACTCTGATTTTGGCATCAAAGACTTCTGATGGGTCAGTGATTCGGGTCTCTGAGCCATTGCTGTAGACTGCTGTGTAAGAAAGGTCACGCCCCAGATCATCTTTTGCCACAGAAAGAGAGACTGCAACTTCTGTTGGGTCATAGGTGTAAGAAACGTCAACCACGCGTTTGTAAAGTGCAACAATTTTTGTGTCAGCATTTGAAATGGCGACATATGGTCTTTTGAGGCTTGTTGAAACAAGAGAGAACTCGCCCCAAGCGCCTTCTTCAGCATAAATATAATTGCCATTTGCATCTATTTCCAAGTCTCCATTTTCGTCTCTTGCGATTGGTTTTTCTTCAAATTTTTGTTCAAACCAACCAACGAATGCATAGCCATCTTTTGCGTCTTCTGCGCCTTCAAGCAACATCAAGCTGTTTTCTGCCAAGAGGAAGTCTTCATATCTTATTGCAGTGAGCGTGTTTTGGAATTTGTATTTGTCAGATGTGATGACTGTTGGGTGAATGTGTCTTTCAGATGGATCAATGCCTGTGTCCACATATTGAGTGAATGTTGTGCCAGAATATTCATTTGGATAAGTAAATGCATCAGCATTTAGATCACGTTCTTCACCAGACCCGATGTAACGAGTGTCATTGATGCCTTGAGCAGTGTAGAATTTGCCCAAGAGATTGTGATAGGCATTGGTGTTGGTGATTGGATTTCCATCAGTGTCATAGCCATCAAGTGTCACAGTTTCGACAGAGAATGTGTAAACAATGATGCTTGAAAGATTGATGAAGTTGTTTGAGCCAGCAAACCATGGGCCACCATGATCAAACAATGGGGTTTCAAGGTCTGATGGGTTGTCCGGATCAATTTCAGATCCTGTTTTTTCACGAGACAGCCATGTGAGTGCATCAAAGATGTCAAAGTACGCCTGAATGAGAGGGAACTCTGTTTTTGTGATTGTGCCATCTTCATTTGTGATTTCGCCGTAGTAACCTGGGAGGGCTTTGCTGAAGAATTTTTTTGAATCTGCAACTCCTTCGGCGTGGTCTTTGATGTAAGTTTGATAAGCAGGCGAATATTTCACGCCAGAGACAAAAGCTGCTTTTGGCATGTAAACAAAGTCACAAAGAACTTCAAATGCATTTCTCAAGCTGTTTGAAGGATTTTTTGTTTGATAGTTTTGTTCGCCTTCGGCAACTGTGCCTGCAAACTCATTTGCAAGTTCAGATGCTCTTGCATCGGTGAAAATGCGAATGCCATTTTCGTTTGTCAATGTTTTGAGGATTTTTTCCACATATGACTTTGAAAGAGTGTAGGTCTCTTTGTTTTTGGCGAAAGAAACCTTCCAATCATTGTCTTGGACGTCAGTGCTTTGGACGAGTTTGTTTCCAAAGTTGTCATAAAGATCGAAATAATTATTGTAGAAGTCATTTTCTCTTCCAGAAAGGAGGTCTGAGACAAGAGAAACACCACGATTTGATTGATTCAAGAGTGATGCGTTTTCTTCAGTGAGGTCTCTGTTGTAAGTCATTTTGAAGACATAGAACAAATAATCTGATCCGCTTGAACTGTCATCTGGATTTTCTTGATTGAATTTGACATATTCTTTTGTTGGGGCGAGAATTGGTGAAAGAACCCATTTTGGATCTGCGCCAAGAGAGTGGATGTTGAGATCAAAGCTTGATTCAACGCTGACAACAAAATACATAACTGTGTCTTCAGCGAAGTAATAGTCTTCAAGAGAGAGGGCAAGATCTTTGAGGTCGTCGCCTCTGAGTCCATCTGAAATTCGATAAAGTGGGGTGTTGTCACCAACACCTGGAAGTGCGGTGTTTCCATTTCCTCCACCAAAGAGGGCATGAACTTCATTTGATCTGATCGTGTATTTATCCAGTGTTCCATCGGCTGATGTGAATGTTGATGTATAAATGCTGTCGAGGCGTGTTGTTAGGTCTGTTGACATTTTTCCATCATTGTCTTTTTTGGCGTTTGCAATCAAGCTGTAGTTTGTGCCTTGAGCAAAAACATTTGTGCCAGTCAAGACGAAGTCTTTTGCACCTTCGAGAGTTGTTCTGACCGTGCCAGTGTAATCATATCTGATGTCTGAGCCATGAGTTGAGGCGTCAGTGTTATAGTAATATGCGCCAATGACACGGACTCCTGATTCTGTGTCAGGTTCAGCGAAGATGTAGGTGTTGTAAAGTTCTTTGAACACTGCAACAAATCTCATGTTTGAATGGAATCTTTTGATCTCGACAGTGTTGCCTGTGATGGTGATGTTTCCATTTGATCTTGAACGATAGAAATTTCCTTCATGGAAGAAGATCAATTGATTTGAAAGGTAATAAATGCCATTTTCACTGTCAATGAGATTTCCATTTGCATCTGATTCTCTGTAAGTGCTTCTGACAGCGTCAACAAAAGGCATTTCAACAAATTCTCTCAAAACATCATTGCCTTGTTCATCCTTGAATGGGGCATAATCTGAAACAGGTTTTGTGAAAGATTGGTCATAATAATATTTTCCATCAGTTCCACGCAAATGGACTTGAACATAATTTGGATTATCAAGTGTTCCATCATTGACAAATGTTCCGCGAACGCTATTTAGCATTGTTGCAGGCACTGTTGCTTGAACAGTTTTTTCTTCGTCCATGAAATAGACTTTTTCATCATTTTGAACAGTGAAATATTCTGTGATGTAATAATATGTTCCACGAGTTTGGTTGTAGGATGCTGCAATGATGAGGTCAGTGTATTCAAACTCTTCAGCATATGATTCATCTTTCAAAACAAAGCGATTTGTTTGGTTGTCATAAACACCAATTTTCCAGCCATCCAAGACATAGCCTTCATCAGGAGAGGCCGTGAGAGTGATTGTTGTGTCACGATCATAATATGATGTTTTGTAATTCAGGGTTGGAGAAAGGGCTTGAGTCAAGTTTCCATTTTCATCTGTGATCATTTCATAAGCAAGCTCGCCTGATGCAAGTGAGCCTGAGGTGTTGACTCTTGAGCCACCAACATATGGGTTGTTTTTGATCACCCTGATTGGTGCAAAATCATTTGTGAAGCTTGTTGCAAAGTGTTTGCCGTATGTCAAAAGCAATTTGTCGAACGAAGACGAAGCATCTGTGTCTAAGATCTTTGCATATTTGTCTTCAAAAACAGCATAGAACTCTGTTTCTCCATGGGCGTTGACGCGGGTCAAAACTGAAATGTTTTCTTGATCATGAAACAGCCATGTTTCAATGGCTTCGATCAAGTTCAACTTGTCTTGATCATAAATTTGGACATCTGACGCAATGCCATCATAATAATATGCCGTGATGTGTGAAAGGAAGAGAAGATCTGAAAGCAACACTCCATCAATGTCATAGCCATGTGTTGCTGATTTTGCAACTGGTGTGTTTTCTGTGCCCTTTGGGTTTCCATTGCCATCGAAGACAATGTTTCCTTCATGATCTTTTTCGACATTGAGGGTGTTGTAAACAGTGAGCCAATAAGTTCCATTTGCGCCTTCTTTTTGAACGAGTTCAACAATTCCGGCTTCGCCAATTTTAAGTTTTTCGGTCAAGGTTGGGAGTTGGGTTTTTTCTGTGACTTTGCCATTTGAATCAAGAGTCAAGAGATAATAATTGAAGTAATCCACTTCTTTGAACTCAAGAAAGCCAGTGCTCACAAGTTTTGTTTCTCTGAGAGCAACAATTTGTTTGTTTTCAGCTTTGAGTTCTTGTTGTGTTTTGAACACAGGGTGTCCTTCAGTTGTGAACACACCGGTGAAGAACAAGAATCCAGAAGTTGTGATGTTGTCATAGAAGTAACCAGTTTTGTCATTTTCTGTTGTTTCATGGAACTGTGTGAAATAGAGTGGTGTTTGATTTTGTGCACCTGAGATGTCAACAGCTTCACCGCCGCCATAATTCACTGAAACAGATCCGCCGATGTTTGCTGCGCCATTTTCGACTTCAGATCCAAGAGACAGAGTGTAAACGCGTTCATAGACCGGAAGAATGACATAATAACCAGCCTCAGTTGCTGCGAATCTGAGGATTGCATCATAGCGATCAAGAAGGCTTTCTGTCATTCCGCGATTGTAATATAAGATTTCGCTGTTGTATCTTGAATAGACAAGCCATTCCTTGAATCTATATATATATGACTCACCGAGGCTTTCATCTTTGATGTTCACAACAGGGTCAGCAACAATGACTGCAGACTCTTTGCCTGTGAGGAAATAAGCATCTTTTGAGTCATATGGTGTGACTGTTCCAATTTGTTTGTCAACAAAGTAACCATACTTATTTTCTGACTGGCTGGCAAACTCGGTGGTTGTTCTGTAAGCCGATGTTGTTCCACCAAGAAGAACTTCGGTGTAATCAAAGCCATATGACGAATCAGCAGTTGCTCCGCCAACAATTCCTTCGAGCCCAATGCAATTTGAGTTTGCGTCATCGAGCATTCCTGAATTGAAGTAAATGAGACCATCGAGGCCTTGAGTGTAGGAGTGGATGTCGAAGTATGGCACATCTGCGAGTTGTGTTGGAGCGGGTGCCCAAATGATGACATGTGTGCCGTACTTTGCCGCCAAGCATGTGTCTGTGAGAGCGTCAGAGAGATAA
>JAFTJJ010000102.1 GCA_017456465.1 Clostridia bacterium
ACTCGATTTCGTATTTAAAATTGCAGGAGCAAAATTCCCAAGATCTTCATGCATTTCAATAATGGACACTGGCGAAGAAAATGCATAATCTTTATTGTTGTGATATTCACCGAATCGATTTCCTGTTATGTCATATCTAAGCACCCCACCCATCATATCACTTTCAAGAGGACGCGATAACATCAATCCATACGTAAGGGGCAAATTGTTTTTTTGAATTTGTTCATCATCAACATGTGAAATAGTATGCATATAATTATTCACCACATTTGCAGAGCCATCAAACACTCGAACTCCAACCGCAAATTTTTCATTAACGACATTATTGTCAATGTTCATATAACCATGAACAATCTCAAGATTGTCGATTGTTACGCTGTTTTCTAAATAATTTTGATCACTTAAATTTATTAAAAAACTACCATTAATTTTTGGTTGGTTACTCCCATTTCCCACACCTTTTATAACAAGTGGTTTATTAATTTCATATGCGACATAAACATCACCAGCAACAACTGCTGAAGTGAGTGGTTTCACATATTCATTATTCCTACTTTCTGCAACATCATCAAAAACAAGAATTGCATCACCATCATCAGCTTTTGCAATTGCTTCAGCAAGAGAATAATATTCATTTTCTCCAATCATGATTGGTGCATTTGCATTAATTTCAAGTTCATAATCAGACACACAACCAACTGCAAAAGCACATGGAACAAAACTTAAAAACAAAAGAAAAATAAAAAAGTATTTTCTCATAAAAACCTCACTTTTGATGTTATTATGTGAAAATACTTTCTTTTATATTCTGTTGACAAAAACTGCAATATTACAATTAAATAAGTAAAAATTTAAGTAGAATTTCAAGTTTTTGCAGATTTTCTTTCAGCGTTGACGCGCCTGCCAAAATACAAATCTTCAAATCATCAATCAAAATATTATTGTTTTTTGTAAAACTTATTACTTCTTTCTTTATTTCCTCAAAGTCATTCGAGAAAATGGTATAACATGAATCCTTAACTGTGTTATATAATTCAACAGTATTACTCGAATTTTTCGAACCAACCACAATTGCAACATCTGATTCTTTTGCAAGATTCAAACTTACAGCTTTGTTGTAATGTGTAAAATTACATATGGTGTTTTGATGTTTTAATTCAACACCAACTTCCTGTGCCTTGGTTTCTAAAATCTCAACAATTTTGTTGAATTTGAAATCATCAAATGTTGTTTGACACAAAACAAAATATTTTTTGTCTTTATCAAGAACAATTTGTTCAGCTTCTTCAATGTCAGACACTAAGATTTTATTGTTCAAAAAAGATAAAAGCCCCTTAACTTCATCATGAATCATGCCATTCTTTTTATTTCCCAGAACAACAACACAAAACCCTTCTTTTTCTTTTTGTATTGCAAGATTATGGATTCTCTTAACATTAACACAAATAGTGTCAACAAACGGAACACCCATTTCATTCAATTTGTCATACACTTCCTTTTCCTCACCATGGGCTCTGAGCACCACAAAGTCGCCTTGCTCTATTTCATTCAAATCATTACAAAATTTTGCTCCTTTGTTTTTAAGATCAGCAATGAGTGCTTCATTGTGCAAAATCTGTTTATAGACAGCAGTCTTTGGATTTTCTCTTAAGCTTTGAATAACTCCATCATATGCGCGCTTTGCCCCAGCACAAAGCCCCGCTGTCTTGCAAATCGTAATTTCCATCACACCATTTCTCCACTTTCTTCACTTTGTTTTCGCTTTTGCAAAATTTTATCAATCGTTTTTTCAGATGGCTTAAACCACACAGTGTGCATCAATACATCATCGACATTTTGTGTTTCTCGTTTTGTTCTTGCAGTTTTCAAAAATGCAATTTGATCTTGTTCAGAAAAATCATAAAACTTGAGGCAATCCCATGACCTTACCTCTTCTTTATATAATTGTTCAACAACACCATGTTTCTTTTTAAGCAAGAATAAATAATAGGATGTATCTTCGCGAAGTTCAGTTGCAATCTCCTTGATTCTTAAATTCCCATCTTTAATAACAACAGCACGGTCCAGTAAATACATAAACGCATCCTGCAATTCTTGTTGTTGAAAATGTCCATCTTTTCTATTTACAGGTTCAATTCTTGCAATATCTGA